>NZ_JJQL01000064.1:17242-39566 GCF_000979975.1 Methanosarcina sp. 1.H.A.2.2 | reverse complement strand
AGAATCAACGAATTGCCATTAACAAAGGTCAATTATAATTTGACAGTTGGCCATTTAATAAAAATAATTTTATTTTTGAGGACATTTGCGGAAAGTCGGGTCTATCATAAATCTATCAAAATCTATCAAATTGATAGAAAATGGCAGGAATCGAAAAATAGAAAGGAAAAAATCCAGGTCATCTAGCCCATAAAGGAACCTGAGCTTTGGGCTTCAGGCAAGCTAAGATTTAAACCAACATATGAATTAATTATACTTATGATCCCGTCTATAATAAGCATCACAAGGGGACTATATTCATCAGGCTAATATTCATCAGATTATTTGTCAACCTCCTCATTATCCCATACCTTTTAATAGCCCCACTGCCGTAATTATGCAGAATTACATACTGTAAATTCATATTCAGGTGACTTTTTCAATGTATTCCGACCGCATAAATGCATTACCGCCATACCTTTTTGCAGCGATTGATGAAGCTAAGGACGAAATGATTGCAAAGGGAGTGGACGTGATCGACCTCGGGGTAGGAGACCCTGATTTACCGACCCACCCCCATATTGTGGAAGCTTTGCGCGAAGCTGTCCTTGACCCGAATACGCACCAGTATCCTTCTTATGCAGGAATGCCCCAGTTCAGGAAAGCGGCAGCTGAATGGTGTGAGAAATATAAGGGGATTAAGCTCGACCCTGCAACTGAAGTCCTTTCCCTGATAGGGTCAAAGGAAGCGGTTGCACATATCCCGCTAGCCTTTGTCAATCCGGGCGATGTCGTGCTCTATACCGAGCCAGGGTACCCTGTCTACAAGATCGGGACTCTTTTTGCGGGTGGAGAGCCGTATCCACTGCCGCTGAAGGTTGAGAACAACTTCCTGCCTGACCTGGACTCGATTCCGGCAGATGTCCTGAAAAAGGCTAAGCTCTTCTTCTTCAACTACCCGAACAATCCCACCTCGGCAACCGCGGACATGGCATTCTTTGAAAAGGTCGTTGAGTTCTGCAAGAAAAACGATATCATTGCAGTGCATGACAATGCCTACTGCCAGATGACCTACGATGGGTACGAGGCTCCCTCCTTCCTTGCAGCAAAAGGCGCAATGGACATCGGTATGGAGCTTTACTCCCACTCCAAGACCTACAACATGACCGGCTGGAGGCTCGGGTTTGCAGTAGGAAACAAAGCTCTCATAAAGGGGCTCGGGAAAGTTAAGTCCAACGTGGACTCAGGCGTCTTTGATGCGATCCAGATCGCAGGCATTGCAGCGCTTTCCTCTTCCCAGACCTGCGTTGACGATGCCAACCTGGTCTACGAAGAAAGACGCAACGCCCTTATTGAAGGGCTCAAAGCCATGGGCCTTGAAGTAAACCCACCAAAAGCCACCTTCTACGTCTGGGCTCCTGTCCCGAAAGGCTTTACCTCAATCGGGTTTGCAAAGATCCTCCTCGAAGAAGCCGGAATCGTCGCAACCCCCGGAGTCGGCTTCGGAGACGCCGGTGAAGGCTACATCAGGTTTGCCCTCACCAAGCCCGTTGATAGGATAAAAGAAGCTGTAGAAAGGATGAAAAAACTGCAGTTCTGATCCGGAAAATTCCTGAAACCGGGCTCAGAGTCGGATTCAGAGTAGGATTCAGAGTAAATCAAAAAAGGTCAAAAAAGGCGGCATACCTTAAAAAGCCGCCTAAAATCTTTTTTTAAATCAAATTCCTTAAGTCTGCCAGCTTTTCGGTTTAGGGTTACATTTCCGGAAGCCTGGCCAGAAAAGCATTTCTTTTTTAAGCAATAAATCCTAAGTGGACCAGCATGCCAGATCCCATAAAAGAACCAAACAAAGAATCGGTCACAGAACCTGCCAGCCATCCGATCAAAGAACACTTCCAGCTCAAGGAAACCATAGTAACGATCGCAGCCGACGACCAGGCCCATATCGAAGCTGCAAAAACAGCTATCGAGGTCCACAGGGCAGCCCTTGAAACTTACATTCTTTCCGACCCTTATTTTCAGATAACTCTCGAACCCTACGCCTGCCCGAAAAACGCCCCTGAAGTAGTCCGGAGGATGGTAAAGGCAGGAAACACTATGGGAATAGGGCCAATGAGTGCGGTTGCGGGCACAATTTCTGCCCTTGCCGTGGAAGCAATGGTAAAAGCCGGAGCAAAATACGCTATTGTCGATAACGGTGGGGACATTGCACTTATCAATGACCGGCCAGTTGTGGTCGGGATCTATGCAGGGCAATCTCCGATTAAAAACCTGGGATTAATTTTCGAGCCCCGGGACTCGATCACAGGTATCTGTACCTCGGCAGGGACAGTGGGGCCTTCAATCAGCTTCGGGATGGCGGATGCAGCGGCAATTTTCTCGGATGACGTATCTCTAGCGGATGCAGCGGCAACGGCATTGGGAAACGAAGTCGGGATAGGAAAGGAATCTATTGAAGCTGCATTTAAAGCCGTAAAAGACGTGCCAGGAATAAAAGGTGCACTCGTAATTCAGGGAGAGTACATCGGAATGTGGGGAAAAGTGCCGAAAATTACGCGAGCCGATGTAAGGCATGAGTATATCACCAAGGCGTGAATATTCACCTGAAGCCTTTTAGAAACGTTTTTATGTCTACAGGATTTCTTTTTATGGGCTTTGTAGCAAAAATAGCCGTTTGGCTTGAATTTTGCAACAATCCCAGGGTAAAAACATTGATATATTATTAATTTTTATTTATTGAGAACTATTAAAATTGCCAGGCAGATCGAATCTATTTTTAAATATATCAAGGGGTATATTCTGCTTAATTTACCAGGGTTTCAGAAAAGTTTCCTCATCTCAAAAATGACAATTACTAAATGCAATTGAATATTATCTTTCATGATTATATGTCATAGTAGGGAAGATACAGAATGAATCAAAAGTTGAGGCGGTCTGGTATTGATTTCATTGGGGACGTGCCCTGGGGGACGCACTTTTGCCAATTCTACCAGACAAAAGAAGATTTGACTGATATACTTGTTCCCTATTTTAAAGCAGGACTGGAAAATAATGAATTTTGTATGTGGATCACATCATCTCCTTTAGATGCAGAAGAAGCAAAAGAAGCCCTTAGAAGGACTATTCCTGATTTTGATGTTTATCTGGAGAAAGAGCAAATCGAAATTATTCCCTGCACTTACTGGCATGTAAAAGAAGCTGTTTTCAATTCAGAGAGAATCTTAAATGGCTGGGTTGAAAAACTCAATCAGGCTCTGGAAAGTGGCTATGAAGGACTGAGGCTAGCAGAGAACACTTCCTGGCTGGAAAAAGAGTATCTGAGTGATTTTGTTGAGTATGAGAAAAAAGTAGATGCTATTATTAGCAGCTGCCATTTGATAGCTCTATGCACCTATTCTCTCGATGTGCACGACTTAACTGAAGCCATAGGTATTGTCGCAAATCATCAATTCACTTTGGTTAAAAAGAAAGGAAAATGGGAGAAGATAGAAAGTTCCAACCGACAAAATATCACCGAGCACAAACGAGCTGAAGAGGCGCTGCGCCAGAGTGAGCAGAGCGTCGGGCTGAAGTTGGAGAGCATCCTCTCGCCTGCTCGGGAGATAGCTAACCTGGCGCTTGTTGATATTGTTGATGCCCAGGCGATCCAGTCCCTCATGGATGATTTCTATAAGCTTACCCACATTCCCGTTGGCCTGATTGATCTCAAAGGTAATATTCTGGTAGGCGCTGGATGGCAGGATATCTGCACCAAATTCCACAGGGTTCACCCCGAAGCCTGCAAGCACTGCGTGGAAAGCGACACAAAGCTATCTGCAGGCGTTCTCCCGGGAAAGTTTAAATTGTACAGGTGCAAGAACAACATGTGGGACATAGCAACCCCAATCATTGTGGGTGGCCAGCACGTCGGCAATATCTTTTTAGGACAGTTCTTTTTTGAAGGCGAGCCTCTGGACTATGAGCTTTTCCAATCCCAGGCTAGAAAATACGGCTTCAATGAGGATGAATACATAGCAGCGCTTGAAAAAGTTCCACGGTTAAGCAGGGAGGCTGTGAATACAATCATGGTCTTCTTCATGAAGCTTGCCAACATGCTTTCACAGCTAGGCTACAGCAATATCAAGCTGTCCCAGTCGCTGGCGGAACGCGATACACTGGTGGAAGCGCTGCGGGAGAGCGAGAAACGTGAGCGAGCTCGCTCGGATGAACTTGCAGTATTGTTGGATGCAGTGCCTGCCGCCGTGTGGGTAGCGCACGATCCCCAGGCGCTTAAGGTAACTGGTAATCGGCTCTCCCATGAATGGATCCGAATTCCGGAGGGTACAAACTCATCCAAATCAGCTCCTGAAGGAGAGAAATCCGAGACGTTTAGAGTGTTCAAGGACGGAGTGGAGATCCCACCTGTAGATATGCCGGTACAGATGTCGGCCGCAGGTATAGAGATAAACGACTACGAATTCGATCTTATCTATCCTGAAGGCGTGGTGCGACACTTATTGGGCAACGCTAGACCCTTGCGTGACGAGAAGGGTAACCCTCGTGGATCCGTTTCTGCATTCATAGACATAACCGAGCGCAAAAAAGCAGAAGAAGCTCTAAAAAAAGCACATGAAAATCTGGAAGAAAAAGTTAAAGAACGAACAACCCAGCTTGAGAAAGCTTACAGCTTGTTGAAAGAAAGTGAAAGAGGTCTTGCTGAAGCTCAAAGAATGGCCCATATTGGAAACTGGGAGTGGGATATTGTAAATGATAAAGCATACTGGTCTGAGGAAATGTATCGTATTTTTGAACGCGATCCTCAAGAATCAGTACCACCTTACAATGAACATTTAAGTTATGTGCACCCCGAAGATCGAGACTATGTGGATAATGCCATTAAAAAAGTTTTAAAGGGAGAGCCATACAGCATTGATAACCGGATTATCACAGCCAATGGAGAAGAACGCGCAGTCCATGCGCAGAGCGAAGTCATTTTTGATGAGAAGAATATCCCTATTCGAGTGAAGGGAATAGTTCAGGACATTACCGAGCGGAAAAGAGCAGAAGAGAAAATTCAGACACTGGCGAATGCTGTGGAATCATCGAACGATGCTATTGTAACTGAGTCTCTGGAGGGCATTATTCTTAGCTGGAATAAGGGTGCTGAACATGTTTATGGTTATTCAGCTGAAGACATTCTGGGAAAAGACATATCAATACTTGAACCAGATAATACCAAAGGGGAAATTAAGCAGTTTTCTGAAAAGATTAAACAGGGAGAAAAGATCCAGCACTACGAAACTTCAAGGTTAAGAAGGGATGGCACAACAATAAATGTTTCAGTAACTCTTTCTCCTGTTTTTAACACATACAAAAAGCTTGTAGCTATCTCAGGTATTTCCAGAGATATAACTGAAATCAAAAGAGAAAAAGAAGATATTCGGAAAAGTGAGGAACGGTACAGGCTTATCACAGAGCAGACAGGCCAGCTCATATACGACTTTTATTTCAAAGAAGACAAAATCAGCTGGGCAGGTGCTATTGAAGAAATTACGGGATATAGCCCCGAAGAATTCCAAAATTTTGATTTTTCGATGTGGGTTGAACGCATTCATCCCAAAGAAAGGGAACGTGTAGAAAAAACAATCGCAGAAGCCAGGAAAAAGGGGAAAAAGTTCCAGGAAGAATACAGTTTTAGAAGGAAAAATGGCTACTATATTTATGTTAGCGTTGTTGGAACTTACCTTCTAGATGAAAAGGGGCAATCCTACAGGGTTGTAGGAGTAGTAAAAGATATTACGGAGAGAAAAGAGGCAGAAAAAGCCCTGGCAAATATCGAGATTGCCCGTAAGAAGGAAATTCATCACAGGATTAAGAATAACCTGCAGGTTATTTCTTCACTCCTGGATCTTCAGGCTGAAAATTTTAGCAACAGGAAATGTATCAAAGACTCCGATGTTCTCAATGCTTTCAGGGAAAGCCAGAACAGAATAATGTCTATTGCCCTGATTCATGAAGAGCTACACGAAGGCAGAGTAGCCGGTAAACTGAACTTTTCATCATACCTGGAGAAGCTTATTGAAAACCTTTTCAAGACTTACAGACTTGGAAATGTCGATCTCAACTTAAGCATGGATCTGGAGGAGAATATTTTCTTTGATATGGATACTGCCGTTCCTTTAGGGCTAATTGTCAATGAGATCGTTTCAAACTCTCTCAAGTACGCGTTTCCAGACAGAGATAAAGGAGAAATTCAAATAAAACTATTCAAAGAAAAAGCCGGAAATGAGCTGAGTAATGGTGAAGAAGAACTTGCTGGAAAAGGTACCGGATATACTCTGATTGTTTCAGATGACGGAGTTGGCATTCCCGATAAAATTGATTTAGAAAATTCAGATACGCTCGGTCTGCAGCTCGTAAACATTCTGGTAGATCAGTTATATGGTGAAATCAAGCTAAAAAGGGATATCGGTACCGAATTCAATATAAGAATTAATGTATAACTGGTTTATATTCATATATACTCACTTCTTCTAACAATTATGGTGAGATCTGGAAATTAATGAACAGAAGGTATTTTGCAATAATTTTTGCAATAACGTTTTTTATATAATTATTTTTATTAAGGAAATTCTGCATAATTTAATATAAATTCGAATTCATATCACATTAAAATTAGCGGTCTGACATTTATCCGGCAGGTTCTCATTTGAATTTTGTTCTGGAGCTGGAGAGTAAGGGGATATTGCCGGAAACTGGAAGATGGACTTGTTTGGAAATTGAAAATATACCCATGGAGGAGATTATCTATGCCTGGGGGCTATACTGGAAAGATCCTGGAAGTTGACCTTGACAGCGGCGAGCTTAAAGACTTACCTCTTAACGAAGAAATGGCAAAGATGTACCTCGGAGGCAAGGGGCTTGGCCTGAAACTCGTATACGATGAGTTCAGATCGGACATGCAACCCTTTGACCCTGACAACCTGCTTATTTTTGCAACCGGGCCTGCTACAGGGCAAAAGTTTCCCACAAGCGGGCGCTACCATATCGTCTGCAGCAAGTCCCCCCAGACCGGGACCGTGGGCAGCGGGAATTCCGGAGGAAAATGGGGGGCCTTCCTGAAATTTGCAGGGTATGACGCTGTAATCGTGCGGGGGATCTCAAAGGAGCCGGTCTACCTGAGCATCGTGGATGGAAAAGCCGAGCTTGTGCCGGCCCCGGAACTCTGGGGGATGACGGTCCACGCGGTTACGGACGAACTGACGGAAAGGAGCGAAAACCCGAAAAAGACCTCGGTTGCATGCATCGGGCCTGCGGGAGAAAACCTGGTCCCCTTTTCCGGCATCATGAACGACAAGTACCGAACTGCAGGGAGGACGGGGCTTGGGGCTGTCATGGGGAGCAAGAAGTTAAAGGCGGTCGTGGTTTCCGGGAGCCAGAGGGTTGAACCTGCAAACCGGGAACTTATGGAAGATAGAGCCATAGAGTCCATGAAGCGCATCAGGGAAAACCCGATTACAGGCCCGAAGGGAGGACTTCACACCTACGGAACCGCTGTTCTTGTGAATATCCTCAACGAAAGCGGGGCCTACCCGACCCGGAACTTCCAGGAAGCCTACTTCCCGGATGCCGACGAGCAGAGCGGGGAGACCCTTGTCAAAAAATATCTGACAGGCCGCGGAGGCTGCTGGGGCTGTCCGATTGTCTGTGGACGGAAGTCCGATGTGCCCGATGGGCCCTACAGTGTCCGGGATACCGAAGGCCCGGAGTACGAGACCATCTTTGCCTTTGGTTCCGACTGCGGGATAACGGAACTCGACGCCCTGATAAAGGCCAACCACCTCTGCGACGAACTGGGGCTTGACACTATCTCCATGGGAGGCACTATCGCCTGTGCCATGGAACTCGTGGAGAAAGGGAAAATCCCACCGGAAAAACTTCACGGTATGAACCTGCGCTTCGGAGACCCCGGTTCAATGATCGAAGCCATCTGGAGGACCGCCTACCGAGCAGGGATCGGAGCTGACCTTGCCCTGGGTTCGAGAGCCCTCGCGGAAAAATACGGGGCCCCGGAATGCTCAATTGCTGTCAAGGGCATGGAACTGCCCGCCTACGACCCCCGCCCAATCCAGGGGATAGGCCTGAACTACGCAACCGCAAACCGCGGCGGTGACCACGTCTACGGCTACACGATCTCCCCTGAAGTCCTGGGCCTGCCAGAAAAGCTCGACCCCTACTCAGTCGAGGACAAGCCCAGGTGGACAATTCTCCTCCAGGACCTGACCTCAGCCATCAACTCCTCCGTAGTCTGCCTCTTTACCTCGTTTGCCCTGGGTCTGCCCGAGTATTCGGGGATGCTGGCAGCGGTTACTGGCTTTGACCTTGACGCAGACAAGCTCCTGAAACTCGGGGAGAGGATCACAAACCTCGAGAGGCTGATGAACAACATGTACGGGCTCGACCGGAATGAAGACGTCCTCCCAAAGCGCCTTACCGAAGAGCCAATCCCGGCCGGTCCCGCCAAAGGCCAGATTTCCCATGTCCCGGAAATGATCGACGAATACTACAGGCTCAGGGGCTGGATTGACGGGAAGCCCACGGAAGGGAAGTTGAAGGAACTCGGGATCATCTGAAGGATCAACCGAGGGGCCTGAGAACACCCTTCTCACTTTTTCCATTATTTCATTTCATATCCATTCATTTCTTTTTCCGGAGAGATAGGCTTGAAAGTATACATAAAGTTCCTTGCGACTATCCGTGAAATCACCGGAGAGCCCGAAATCGAGCTTGAGATCCACTCAGGGGACACCGTGGAAGCGGTCATGAGGACTCTGGAACACCGGTACGGGATAGAATTAAAAGAAGCTACGACAGGCACTACTGCTGGTGGGATCCCGAAAATCAGGATCCTGGTAAACGGGAGAGACGTGGAGTTTCTTTCAGGGCTTGAAACCGAACTGAAAGCCGGGGATGTTATGGTCCTTATCCCTCCGGTTGCCGGAGGGTGAAAAACGGAATATTGAGAAATTGTTCTCCCCTCACTGAGGGCTGAAGCCAGCTCTCCAGCCATGCAAGAAAAATCGCAGGTGAATTCATGCTGGTATTAAAAGAAACTGAAAACAGCAATGTCTCCTGGCCCGAGAAATAATTCTCTTGACCTCGGAGACCGTTTTCAACCCACAGGTAAATATCGGACGCCTCCGCCAGCTTGTCTGGCGGCCCTGCAAAAAAAGGAAGAAAGAGGAAAGAAAAAAGAGATAAAAAGAGAGTCGAAAAAGAGCATTTTTCAGATAGAATTTAATTCTGCTCCGTTTGGTATACTTACAGAGTTTTCGGTTTCTTTCCCTTGTTGATTTTTTGTTGATTTTTTGTTAGTTTCTTATAGGCTTTCCCGGTCATTTCTACCTGAGAGTTTCTTACGGCGTTCTCAGTAGTTTTTCACTTTCATGCTCTTTTTCCTCTTCTTTTTTGTCTGAAAGCCGCTCTCCTGCGTCGAGCGTGACAAAAACGACATAATGCGGCTGGTGACGTTGTGTAGGTTAGAGACATTCATGAATTGGTCCTCTTGAGCGAAGCGAAAAGGACAGCTCACTGCAGAGCCGCAACTCTGCCGGGACAAAAACGACTCAATATAGCGAATAAGGTTGTATGGGTCAAAGAAATCGTAAATCTCCGATTTCCTGTGATCCCGAAGCTCAACTCAGGCAGCAAAAAAAGAAAGTGGAAGGGAAAATGATTTCCCTTCATTATATCAACAGTTCAGGTTTTTTGTCTTCCTTTTTTATCCTCCTTACTTCTTTTTCAACAGGAACAGTACGGAAAGAATTCCCGAAACTGCAAAGACAAGCCCAAAGCCCGGACTTTTCTTTTCTTCTGAGGTCGTTTCCGGAACTTCGTTACCCATTATTTTCTGTACCTCATCTCCGGAGCCTGGAGTTTCTGCCGGCGTTATCGTAACGGCACCTTTCTTTTCCCCTGTAATCGAGTAGTAGGAAAAGCCAGGGGTTTCTGCTCTGAAGTAGAAGAATTCGGCGTCTTCCCCGGTTTTTTCGGTTGAAAGCTGGACCCAGGCATTTTCATGGAAGCGGTTCAGAACGAGGGTTGCTTCATCGATCATATTTTCTTCCATCCAGCTGCGGGGGACCTTAAAGTCAATCACGGCACTCTCAAACGTCCCGGATTCCCCAAAGAACTGGCTCCCGATCACTATGTTCATGTACTGGTAAACCGCGCCTTCCGGACCTTCCAGAATCGTTTTTGGAAGGCCGCTCAGGGTCTCCACTTTCCCGGTCACTGTCCCGGCATTTGTCCCTGAAACAAAACTGATGCCCGTAACACTGCATCCGAGGCCACTGAATGTAAACTCCGCCTGCTGGCCTGCGAGTACCTGCTGCCTGGAAACATCCACTCCCTGAACGTTGACAGAAGGCACTCCCGAGACGCCACTGAAAATGGCTGACCGGCTCCCGCTACTCCCCCTGTGTTCCTCTTCTTCTACTTCTTCTCCGCCATCGGCAACTTCGGGAGGGTTGTAGAGGGGGAGGCTGTCAAACTGGCTTCCGGATCCCGGAATCTCGTAAGGGAGGTCACAGAACCCATCCCCGTCTGCGTCAGGAGTGGTTTCGGAAAAACCAGTTCCCTTCGGGTTTGCCCAGCAGTTGCCTCCGATATACGGGTCCCCGAGAACATTAGGCCCTTCGGTCCTGCTGGCGTTCCAGATGTTTCCGGAACATTCCCCCATCAACTCGACGTTCAGAAAGTCGCTTGAGAAGAAATTGTTGTAGATGCTGTTATTGCAAGAATCATAAAGGGTGAGCCCTTCATCGTTATTACTCACACGGTTTCCGACCAGACTTGAATTCGTCGTATTGTAAAGATAAATGCCGTATATGTTATGCTCAAGCACCTGGTCTCTGACTGTTATGTTCTCGCAGTCAACAAGATACACTGTCCCTGCATTGGAAGAAGCATCGAGCACCCTGTCGGATTCCCCTACAAGGTAGTAAATGGGCTTGCCGTCCACAAGGTTGCTGGTATCGATGTCCCCGATTACACCTGCTATAAAAGGCAAAGCTCCGAAGTTGTACTTGTTACCTGAAATAAGATTATTTCTCAGGACGCTGGAATCGGAAGCAAGAATGAGCCCTAACTCGTTTTCAGAGATGCTGTTGTTGTTCAGTTTGTTGTTTTCCCCGACAACAGAAAAGATTCCACACATATTATTCTCAACAGTGTTGTTTGAACAGTTGCTGTCGCTGTTGAACATGCCCAGAATCCCAAAATAACTGCCAGAAAGGACATTCCCGCTTAAACTGCAGCCAGATACCCCTTCCAGATAAATCCCTGCCTTGCTGTCCTCCGAAGCTCCGGACACGGTAAACCCACTGATCGTCACGGAATCGGCAATCACGTTGAAGACGTGTTCATCAGGAGTAGCCGCACGGACAATGGTATCTTCAGGATTTCCTGAGGAAGAAATGATGCTGATAGATTTATTCACCTTTATGTTTTCCGTATAAGTACCAGGGCTTACAAGAAGCGTATCCCCTTCCCACGCAGCATCTACAGCTGCCTGGATCGAGGAAAAAGCCCCGGCTCCGGAACCCACAGTGAGGGTCAGCGGGATACCCGGTTCCCTGCAGATGGGCAGGTAATCCTTACTTTCGGTCATGGAGTTGATAACGTAAGGAGTGTCTCCAATCCCATTTCCGTCAGCATCAGAGCCCGCATAATCGCTCCAGTAGTTTCCTGAAGTAGTATTCCATACATTATTTCCCGTGTCCTTAACGTTCTTTATGTTGTGGAACGAATTTCCGTATATGGTGTTATTTTCGGCTACTGTAATCCAGATCCCGAGTTCCGAGTTATTTGAAACCGTGTTGGAAGACAGGACATTATCCGAAGTGAAAGCTTCCCCGGTCCAGCCCTGAAGAACAATGCCGCGGAAGTTGTCCAGAGCTCTGTTCCCTGAAAGGGTATTGTGCTGGCTTATGGTCAGGTCAAATCCGCTTTCACTGTTCGAATTTGCAGTGTTTGCTGTCAGGGTGTTGTAGTCCGAACCCAACAGACAAAGCCCGTTAGTATTGTTAGAAGCACTGTTTTCCAGGAAAGTGTTGCCATTGGAGTAGTCTGCCTGAATTCCTGCATAACTCCCTGAGGCATTGTTTCCGCTTATGTTGTTACGTCCGGACTCGGAAAGATAGATGCCGTATGCCGAATTTCCGGCCAGGGTGTTGTTTGCCAGGGTATTTCCTGAAGAGGACGTCAGGTAAATTCCCCGCGAATTGTCTGAAAATTCATTGCCCTCTACCGTATTGTTCCCGGAGTCCTCGAGGTACACTCCATACCGGTTGCCGGAGAACGTATTGTTTTCAATTGCTGCTCTTTCCGTTCTGGAAAGGTAGACCCCAAACCGTCCGTCCCGGAACACCAGGTCCCGGACTGTTACGTTCTGGCAGTTAAGCAAACAAACTGAACCCGCATCAGACTCTGCATCCAGAACATAGTCGGAGACTCCGGAAAGGATGTACAGGGACTTTCCATCCAGCAGGTTGCTTGACTCCACCTCAGGCATATTTTGCGAAGCAGAGTCTCCTTCAATGCCAAAGTTGTAAGTGTTCCCTTCCATTCTATTGCCTGAGAGGGATTTCCATTCCGAATTTTCAATGTAAAACCCGTAGTAGTTTGAACCTGCGCTGTTGTCCGTGATATTCAAACCTGAGGAATCCCGTATGTAGAATCCGATGTCATTTTCTGACGAGCTAAGGTTCTCAAAGTGGGAATCCACCGTATTGTATAGGTAAAGCCCATAGTAATTTCCGGAGAGGTTCAGGTCCCTGACCGTCACATTCTGGCAGTCAATACAATAAACAGTCCCTGCATCCGAACCTGAATCCAGAACTAGGTCGCTTTCGTTTACAAGATAATAGATTGGCTTGCCGTCAACTGTGTTGCTTTCGTCAATGTCGTTTGCAGTCGAAGCACCCGGAATTGCAAAATTGTAAGAGTTGTTTTCCATACTATTGTTTCTCAGGCTATTTCCTTCCGACCCATACAGATAGATTCCGATTTCATTGGATTCGGCCCTGTTCCCGTTCAGGGTACAGTTCCCTGAACCGATAACATAAATTCCACAGCAATTGTCCGAAAGTAAGTTTCCGCTTATGTTGCAGTCCCTGGCCTCATAGAGCCAGATGCCGGCGGTAGCGTAGGAGGAAGAAGAATAATATTCAGACCCTCCGCAGATGGAAAAACCTGAAATATTAACTGCATTTGCCGTTACGTAGAACACGGAATCTTTCGGGTTTGCAGCCTTTACTTCCGTATACTCAGGTCCGGACTCGGAAATGATTGTAACAGCCCTGTCAACATCCACGTTTTCCGTGTAAGTGCCGTTTCTGACAATGATTGTGGCGCCGGGGGAAGCAGCATTAACTGCAGCCTGGATGGAAGTGAAGTCTGCAGGCCCGTCATCGTCCACATAGATCAGGGAAGCGTCAGTCGCACTGATCCATTCCGTTTTTTCAATAGTGCAATCTCCGTATTCGTTTTCCACTCGGAGTGTGACATTGTACTTCCCGGCTCCGGTATAGTTATGGGTTGGGAAACGGTCGGTAGAAGTGTTCCCATCCCCGAAGTCCCAGTGCCAGGCCGTGGGGGAGAGCGTACTTGCATCAATAAATTCTACCATGAGGGGAACCGGGCCCGAGGTAACATTGGCCGTGAAGGCAGCTTCTGCCGCTTCGCTCCGGTTTGTGAAGGCTTTAATGCAAACGTTCATGTTTTCCACAGCAAGAGCAGTGTCCACCCAGTTTTCCCCGTCCGGGCTGAAGAAACTCTCCCCGGGATTTGCCCGGGATTTGCTGCTGTATCCTTCCTGTGGGTATTCAACTGCCACAGGGAAGGAATACCCGGGGGTAGTAAATTTTACAACTACTGAAAAGTCCTGCCCCGGCTCAAGCGGGACTCCGGAGTCCAGGGAAATAGTATGGTAGCCTGCAAAGGTAATTGTCCCGTTAGCAGAACTTTCTGCTCCTGCAGGGTTTATGGGACCGGAAACCGGATCGGTGTAGACGTAGATTTCGTACCCTGTGCCGGTGGCAGGGGTATAGAAACTCACAGCTTCAAGGGTTTCGGCTTCTTCGGCTGTAAAGACGTTGGCTGCCCAGGCTGTGTTGCTTCCTGAGGACCCGATACTTTCAACCCATCCCAGGGGGTCGTACTGGTACATATGGGAATAGGAACTGAGGTCTTCGGCAGTATGGACAACATTCTCGTCTCCTATAATGGTATCGTAATACGAAACATAGAAGAACCCTTCATCTCCCCATTTGGTACCCCAGGAATTTTTGACAATGAACGCCCCATCTCCCGGAGCTGCAGGAGTGAATTTGTTTCGGTCAAAAGAATCGTCCCAGCCTACTATACCTACCATATGGTTTGCACAATTCGAGCCTGCATAATAATGACTGCAGTTGGCAGCGTCATAAGCATCGGAAGAAAAGTAAATTACAGTGTCAACTGCTCCATAATTCGTCAGTGCCCATTTGATCAGGTCATTATCTTCGGGACCGCTTCTTGCCGGTAGGGAAATCACTTCCTGTATACGTTTTAAGGAAGGAAGGTCTGTCGGAGAGACCCTGGAGTGAGGGTCGTAGGGGTCATCGGTCTCACTTACCGGGCCGCTCCAGCGGGCAAAGTAAGCCGTAGTCATAAGAGCGTTTCCGCCGTCATCAAAAGTGCGGTCAAAACCTTCAGGATACTCCTCCGAAAGCAGGTTTTTTATGTTGTTCTCGGAAAAGTCCATGTTTTTTCCTTCTGTTCCGAGAATGTAAGATTCAAGGGATGCATAAGCCCCAAATGTCCAGCAGCTTCCTGCATCTTTCTGGTCCCGGACAGGACTCACACGCCCAAGGGCCCGGAGGTCGTAAGAAGCGGGATAATTACTCAAACCCTCCGGACTTTCAACAGTTTTCAGGTGTGAGAGGTCTACTGGGGCGGGAGTATAGCCTGTAGCTAAATTTTCTTCTTCTTCTTCAGAAACCTCACCTGAGGTCAGGAGTATTCTATTCTCGGTTAGCTCCTCATTTTCAATGTACTCCTCAAAATCGGGATTCAAAGGAGCGAGGGAAAAAAGTCCTGAAGAATCATTTTTAGATGAAATTGATTCATAATTTTCAAATGTTGTGGATTTATTATTTTCAAAATTTGAAAGCGTATTATTTTCAAATGTTAAATGTAAATTAGATTCATCTGTTACATACCCATTTTCTATCGAAGTCAGGTTTTCTGAAATTGCTGATGCTTGCCATGGAAAGAGGCACATTGCAGCAAGCAAAAGTAATATAATGAGTTTTTTTAGCATTTTATCCCTTTATACGTTTTATTTTGTTTTTTAATTATTTTAAAGATATAACACAGATTCAGCTTCATACTCGGCTTAAACGCAAAATAATCAGTATATTTTAACAAAATACATTAAAAATATTTATCTACCAAAATCACTAAACTATTAAATATTTTATAATTATTATGTGTATTAAGTGTTTTTATATTTTCAAGTTAGTCAAGGAAAAGTTGCTTCAAAGAAAAGGCTTAAGGGGTAAACTTATCGCAAATAACGCAAATAGAAGATCAAAGACGAGATGGATTGAAGGATAACGCTGAGAAAAGGGTGAAAGCTTGAAAGCACTGGTTATCATAGACATGACAAACGATTTCGTGTTTGAGAAATACGAACATGAAGGCAGGGAATACAAAGGCAGCCTCGTGGCCCCCCTGGGCAGAACAATCGTTGACCCAATAGTGGAACTTGTGAAAAAAGTCCTCCGCAGGGGAAATACTGCTGTACTCAGGCTTCCGAAAGACCACTACAACGCTTTCACAAACCCTAGACTCGAACTGGAGCTCGCGGAGCTGGGCATTGACGAGGTATTCATAACAGGCCTGGTTGATGAGGTCTGCATCTACCACAATGCTCTTGTCTTTCTTGAGAGGGGCTTTCGGACAAACGTCGTAAAGGGCTGTACGGTCCCCTTTAATGAGGAAAAAGGAAATGAAGCCCTTGGGGAACTCAACGCCTGCGGGGCAAAAATGGTAAACACTGTCCCTGAGGACATAGAGGTTATCCTGCTCCTTGAAGACGAACATGACGAAAACTCGGAAGAAATAAAATCCGGCACCTGGCCGCCTCACAATATGAAAGGGACACCCGGAGCCCTTACAGTTAAACCAATCAGGGATGCGCTTGAGGTCAGAAATTAAAAATGAAGATGAAATTCTTCAAATAACAGGCACAAAGAAATGAAAGTACTGTTCAAATCACAGTATTTTCATGCCAAAGGAAAGGAGGCACAGGGGAGAAAAGGGAAAAAAATGAATAAAAGGGAAAAAATGAATAAAATGGATGAAAAATGAATAAAAGGGGAAAATAGGGGAGAAAAGGGAAGAAAAGGGGATCAGGAAATCTGTACCTTAAAAAGCTGCTTCTCTTTTCCTTTTGCCACTCAGCTTAATCACCGGTTCAGTTTTTCAGTTTAATACCCTTTCTTCAAAGTTCAACACGCATTCGTTTTCTTCAAACGTATTTTCTTTTAGCTCTTCAATCACCTGCGGCGGTTTTTCCGAATTTGTTTTAATATGAAGCACCCGCTGCGGGAAGGGAATTTCTATGCCGTTTTCTTCAAGAGTTTTTTTGATATTCCACAGGAGCCTCGTTTTCAGCCCGAACCATTCGTTCACAGGAGCCCAGATCCTGGCAGTAATGTTTACCGAGCTTTCTCCAAGCTCATTTACAAAAACTGAAGGAGCGGGGCTCATGAGGGCGAAAGGTTCCTTGTCTATAAGGTCCTTGATCAGCCATATTGCAGCGCTGGCATCGTCGCTATAGCGGATTCTGATTGTGTATTCAAACCTTCTGACCGGATGTCCCACAATATTTGTGATGTTTGTGGTAAAGACCTGCTGATTGGGCAGGCGGACGAGGAGCCCGTCATAGGTGCGGATAAGGGTTGAGATTATGCGGATATCAGTAACATAGCCAGCTATCCCATTGATTTCTACCTGGTCCCCTATTTTTATGGGCCTTTCAAACATAAGGAAACATCCTGCGACCAGATTTCCAACAATGTTCTGGCTCGCAAAACCGATGACTATACCCGCGACTCCTCCTGCAAGCAGGAACCCTGAGGGGTCAAACCCTATTAAGGGAAGTGTCGATATGAAAACGACAATAAGAGAGCTATAATAAAGAAGTTTGAGGACAGGTTCGCCCACATCCTTACTAACCCGGTCTTTAAGAGACCTCCGCAGGTAAATTGTGAGCACTCTGGAGAGGAGAACCGAAAAAGAAAGAATGAGAACAAACTTTAGTAGGTCTGCAAAGGTAACCATGCCTTCTGAGGTTTCATACAGCTCAAAATCAAAAAAATTAATATCCGGGAGGATCAAAAGCCCCACCCCATATAAAATTTAAGAGGCACAAAACCAAGCTTCCGGAGGCCGTAAACACCAAAAGCCTCTTTCCTGATTTTTTGGTCTTTCACAAGATAACCTTTCATCTCTCCGTTAATAGGCTGCATTTCGAAACCAGTTTCAGCCGTGTTCCTATTGAGGATGTCCATACGAGCTTTCATAAAAACATCCCCGTCATAGTACAGTTTCATCCCGTATGCACTGAAAACAGCTTTTGAGATTGAAGCCCAATCAGAGGAGGTATTTCTAAGAGTAAGCTCCATAACTCCTTCCTGCAGGGGATTAAGGGAAGGAGAAAACGAGTATAACCTGCTTTTCCAGTGCTTGCAGACAACTCCATTCGAAACCTCTCCGTAAAGGGTAAATTTCTGCCTCACCAGGCTGAGCACATCCAGGACCTGGGGATTCTTATTTCCGTTTTCCGAGATAAAAACGCCTATTTCAACCGGAAAAGTCAAAAAAATCCGTTTTTTCTCCCCACCTGCAAGGAGCAGGGTTTTTTCAAACTCTATCAGCAGATTTGGAGTAATTTCTTTCGGAGTATTCAGGGGTTCAACTGGATTTATGATAATGCGCTTTCTATCTCCAAGGATGAGCTTTTCCACTTCATCTTTTCCAAGCGTCCTCTTGTATACCCATCCATCTCCTGTTTTTTCTACGGATATAGAAATTCCTTCCTGTTCTACTGAAAATGGGGGATCGTAGTAGCCGTACATAGTATTCCAGCAATTAACATATTTTAGTCAATTTCTAAATTTCTTAATATTACATTCAAACTATTATAAAAAAATTACTTCGAATAAATTTTATAGGATTGTAGAAAAAGATGGTCCCTGATTAATTGGTTAATCCATTCCGGAACCCTGGAGGGAAGTTTTCAGTTCTCTCCCCCTGCGCCGCCCGGAGCCAGGACCGGCCTGCCAACCAGGATTAAAAACAAAAGGTGAAACGATACTGCTATTAAGAGAAACTTATCTGTGGAAAAAATATCCCCTGGGCTGAGAAATACTTTCCTTGACCCCGGAGTTCGGTTTTGAATCCCTGCATTATAGGATATCTCCGCCAGCTTGTCTGACGGCCCTTCCCAAAAAAGAGGGAAATAAAAAAGAAATTTGACAAAAAGTGTTTTTCAAGTAGAATTTGCTTTGTTTTGCTTTCTTCTGCCTTTTTTTCGGTCACTTGGACTTTTTTGGTTCTCATTTCTTACTTACAAGCTTCCTCAGTAGCTCTTACTTTTTCGGCTTTTCTTTCTTTCTTTCTTTCTTTCTTTCTTTCTTTCTTTATTCCTTTATTTCTTTGAAAGACCGCTCTCCTGCGTCGAGAGTGGAAAAAAGATATGGCACGGTGAATAAGGTTGTAGGGTCAAAGAAATCGTAATTCAGTCCGCTTGAACGAAGCTCATTATTAACGTCCATAAGTTAGTCCTCTTGAGCGAAGCGAAAAGGACCTCGTGCTGTTGCACTTACAGTGCAACTCCCCGAAAATCTCCGATTTTCTGTGATCCCGAAGCGAAACTCGGGCGAGTCGCAATTCGGGCGGCGCAACTATGGGAATTTGGGGAATAGGGTTTTTAGACCCATCTTCTCTTCTTAAAATAAAGAAACATGCTTATTCCCAGTAACGCCATGCTCAGCATGACTGCAGGGTAACCCCAGCGCCACCGGAGTTCGGGCATATAGTCAAAATTCATGCCATAGACTCCTGCGACAAAGGTAAGGGGGATGAAAATCGTGGCGATGATTGTCAGGACTTTCATAATATCATTCATCCTGTTGCTCAAGCTGGAGAGGTAGACATCTACCATTGAAGAGAGGATATCCCGGAATGTCTCTATGGAGTCTATGACCTGAATGGTATGGTCATAAATGTCCCTCAGATAAATCTGCGTAGTCTCCGTGATAAGCTCGGACTCCACTTTCTGTAGGCCGCTAATCAGTTCCCTGAGGGGCCATACCGATTTACGCAGAAGGATCATATCTCTTTTGTATTTCTGGATTATTTTCAGGGTACCTGGCGCCGGGTTCCTGACGAGTTCATCTTCAAGATCCTCTATCTTTTCCCCAAAGTGCTCGAGGATCAGAAAATAATTGTCGATTACAGCGTCAATAAGGCCGTAGGCAAGGTAGTCCACCCCGTTCTTTCGCAGGCGTGAAGCCGGATTTTTGAGCCTTTCCCGGAGAGGATCAAAAACGTCCCCCTCCCTTTCCTGAAAAGACAGGATGTATCTGGGACCGATGATGATGCTCACCTGGTCAATAACAATTTCTTCCGTTTCTGTATCAAGGAGCATCATTTTTAATACAGTGTAGATGTAGGACTCATAGTCTTCCATCTTGGGCCGTTGCCCCGTGTTTAGTATGTCTTCGAGAGTCAGAGGATGGATCTTAAAATATTTCCCGAGCTTTTCTATAACCTCAATCCGGTCTAGACCGTCGACATTTATCCATAAATTCATTCCAGGCTGGTCTTTTAAAGCCTGACATTCCTCCACGGTCTGCAGTTCTTTTTCGATAAGTTTCTCGTTGTTATAGATCCATGCCTGAATTACGACCTTCTCTACCTTTTTTTCCCCCACGTGGACAAGAGTTCCGGGGGCAAGCCCGACATTTGATTGTCTTCCTCCCAAAGTTTCCGGTTTCACGGCTTTGCCTCACTTTATAATAAAAATAAGTATCTTATTTAATTAAAACTTCACTGATTTAAGCCTATGTATGGTTTTTTTTTCTTGGAATATAATTATTAAGCTATTGAAACCGGTTCTATAATATTCAGCATAACCCGACTCTCAGCCTGGAAATGAATTTTTAAATGTGCAGATAAATTGCAGATAATTTTATGTATTATTCATTAAATAGAATATTATAATAAATATAATATTAGGTTTTCCAAAAAATAGGGGAATTTGGAAAGATTGTCAGTTTTGAAACTGGATATAGGGGTGATTAATATGGTTCAAACGGAGATTACGAATAGTCTATACGATATGTTTGATCAGTTTATAGCATTTATTCCGACATTAGTGGCCATAATTCTTCTTCTTATTGTAGGAATAGTATTGGGGAAAGCTCTCGGGAAGATCGGGGCAAAGATACTGGATAAAATCGGACTCGATGATCTGGTCGACAAAACGGTAATAGGGGGAATGCTAAGAAGAGCACAGATGAGTACGGTCGGCTTTTTTGATGCAGTCATCCGCTGGTTCGTCTACATCATTTTCGCCTTAATCATCCTGGATCTTCTAAATATTGAGGTAGTGAACAGCTTTGTCGAGATCATAATATTCTATATTCCGCTTGTGATCTCTGCTCTCATTGTCCTGCTCATAGGTTTGCTGATTGTTGATTTCATCAGCGATCTACTCCAGAAGGTACTTAGTTCAACCGGAGTGGATGATAAGTTTGAACAGACAGCTCTCGGAGCTTCAGTTAGATCCGGAGGACTGACAGCTTCAGGCATTATAGCTGGAATAGTTAGAATATTCGGGTACCTGATCTTCCTCACGGCTGCATCGGATATCCTGCAGCAGACCATGATTACTCAACTGTTGATAGATATCACTCAGTATTTGCCACGTGTAATCATAGCCATCCTGATCCTGATGATAGGAATTCTTTCTATAGATCTGGTAATGGACTACCTGAGTGTTACTGTCAAAAGCATGGATATAGAAGGGACAGATATCATTCTTCCCCTCCTAAGGGGCTTCCTGCTTCTTATTCTTGTCCTGGTTGCCCTGGATACAATGCTGATTGATACCAGTATCCTCTACCTCTTCTTCGGGCCGCTGGCTTGGGGAATTGCGATTGTGGTTGCCTTCAAATACGGGGTCAAGGACGCAATTGTTGCGTATGCAAAAGAAAGGAAGTAATTTCTTCCTTTCATTTTTTTATAGTCAACTCAGCAATTAATTACACTTTTAATACCCGGCTATAGTTTCGAATGTAACCATTCTATAGTCAATGTATGGGCTTCTTTACGTCACATCTCAAAAAATGATAATTCTCTTTCTGTAAAAGAGTTCCATTATAATCCCACAATCCTTTAGTCTTTGATCAAAAGCTGGCCACGGCAGACATAATCGCCTGATGGAGTTCTTTTGGATTCTTAGAGCTGATAACTACTCTTTTCCCGGTTATGAGTTTCAGGATTACAAAAAAATTTGCTCTCCTGGAAAGAGTCGTATCTTTGCAATTCTTTCCGATAAAAGGGTCATATGCCTGAATCCTGCAATCTTCAACCACATAAATAGGGATTTTCTTAAATGAGGTATTCAGAGGTATTAAACGGATATAGATTCCGTCCCTTCTAACTTCGGTTATATGTTTTGTACAGTGGAACAAAAGAGGAAAAAATACCCCAAAGACAAACCAGAGAGCTAATATGTAGAGGTCAGGGATATTCTGAACCCCTGCAGGTTTTCCGAAGACCAGGCTGTAGATCCCGACGTACCAGAGCAGAAGGGCAGGATAGAGGACAGAAACCAAAAAAACGTTATTATGCAGATCCTGTACTTCTCTAAAAATCAAACCTGTTTCCGGATGTACCGTGACAATCCCTCCCTTATAGTATGAACTAACCAGACACATACACTGATCAACGCATTCCTTACAGAACTTATCAGGCAATGCTCTTATTATACGAAACAGGCACCTTACACCTACTTTAGTAACCTCACAGAAAATACATGTCGTACCTTAATCCGAAGACATGCTTTTTAAAGAAACTGATTTAATAAGTAAATGTCTGCTTGATAATATTTTTGACTTTAAAATTCAATTAATTGAAAATCTTTTTATTTTTATCTACTAAAACAGAGTAAATAAACCTTCCGAAAAAAATAGGAATATTATATCAGATTTAATTTAAAAATACAATTACTGTCTCTTATACACAT
>NZ_JJQL01000064.1:0-17221 GCF_000979975.1 Methanosarcina sp. 1.H.A.2.2 | reverse complement strand
TGCTTAAAGAAAATCTGGGATAAAATGTTAAATACAAAAACATTCTGGAAAAATTTATATGTGAGAAAATTAAAATTGTTTTTGGATTACAGATCTTGAAGTTAAAAGCCTGAAAAACGGGCAGAATTATCCTTTAAGTCTGCTTTTTTATTGCCCTGTTAATAGCTTCGGAAAGTCTTTCCGGGACCTGAGAGCCAATCATCAGCTTTTTTACTTTGCTCCCTTCCGCAAATTCTAAAAGAATGCCCCTGTTACCCTTTGCATTGTATGCAGTCCCTTTTAACCCGTAGCGTATCCCCCAACCTCCGTAATCCCTGATTGGGTTGTAGGTTATGACTTCGTAACTCTGGATAGTCTCGAAAGGAAAGGATCTGAAAGAAAAATGAAAAGGATAAAAGCAGACATACAGGCCATCTTTCCTGACTTCGGTGATCATTTTGAGGGAATAGAATAAAAGAGGGAAAAGAACCCCGAAAACCAGCAATAAGACAAGCATCATCCAGTCAGGAGCAGGATTGTTCCCAAAAGGTTTCCCGAGAAAGAGCTGCTGGTAGGCACCGTACCAGGAAAAAAATACCGGAATACCAACAACAAGCCTGATCCACACCTGATCCATCTTCTGGACTTCTCTAAAGAGAACTGGATTACGTATCCTGCTCATTCCTTCAGTTGTGCAGTACATTTTTTGCCGGTCTCCGAATATGTAATCAATATTTTACGGAATTTAGAGGAGAGTTTTATGAAATATGATAGAAAATTTATAGAAAGTATTCCAGGAATGAAATATTGTATACTCCCATGAGAATAAACCTACATAGGAATTATAATAACTAAAACGACAAACTGATTTAAAAAGGATTCTAAAAAAGTAGAGAAATAAAAAAGTAGAGAAATGTGGCTTTTTAATAGCCCAGTTTCTCCATTTCCTTCAGTACAGCTGCACTGAAATCCGTGAAATTCTGAATCCCGCCGGTCCAGGCAGCCATCATCATGGCGTCCGAGATCTCAGCCCTTGTAGCTCCGAATTTATGAAGCCTTTCCAGGATCTTGACTGCGCTTTCCGTGTTGTTGTTGGAGCAGGCGATAGCAAAGACCATCAGGTGCTTCTGTTTCATGGAAAGCCCGCCTTCCCTTTCAGCCCAGATAGCTTTATAAAAGCCTGCAAGCCCTTCGCCAAAATCCTCATTTATCTTTTCAGCATAAACAACAGACCTGGGCAAAAAGCCCTTTACTTCTTTGATTTCGTGGATATTCTTCCCCATAATTATCGATATGTGATAGGCAAGGATCTGATATAACAGTATCTCTTAACAGTGTTTCTGATCAGCTTGAGAAAAACTAACTACTAAAACCCATAAAATAGTCCGCTTGAGCGAAGCGAAACGGACTGCGGGCTCCCGAGTCGCAATTCGGGCGAGTCGCAATTCGGGCGGCAAAGGTTTAGAGCCATTACCCATATATTGTCGGGCAGACACGATCACCGGGGCAAAAAAATGTTATACCGCAAATTAGGAAACACGGGCGAAAAGGTATCGATTCTTGGCTACGGATGCATGAGGCTTCCCGTTCTCGAAGGAGCGCCCGAGAAAATAAACGAGGAAAAGGCAACTGAACTCCTCCGTTACGCCATTGACCACGGGGTAAATTACGTTGATTCGGCATACTCCTATCACGGAGGGATGAACGAAGTTTTCCTGGGAAAAGCCCTTGCAGATGGCTACCGGGAAAAAGTCCACCTGGCAACCAAGCTTTCCTGCAAGCGCGTGAAGACCAGGGAGGACATGGACCGTTTCTTAAACGAGCAGCTTGAAAAGCTCCGGACGGACTGCATCGACTTCTACCTCCTGCACGCCGTAAAAAAGAGTTACTGGGAAAAACTAAAGGAACTCGGCATTATCGAATTCCTGGACTCAGCCCTTGCAGCCGGAAAAATCAAATACACCGGTTTTTCCTTCCACGACGAGCTGGACGTTTTCAAGGAAGTCGTGGACGCCTACCCCTGGGCGCTCTGCCAGATCCAGTTCAATTTCCTTGATGAGGACTACCAGGCAGGAGTCGAGGGGCTGAAATATGCGGCTGAAAAGGGGCTTGCCGTCGTTATCATGGAACCTTTGAGGGGAGGGAATCTGGCATCAAAAGTCCCGGAAGCAGCCCGGAAGGTATGGGCCGGAGCCGGGACTAAAAGAAGCCCGGCAGAATGGGCTTTTCGCTACCTCTGGGACTATCCCGAAATCAGTGTTGTCCTGAGCGGGATGTCGGAAATAGAGCACCTGAAAGAAAACCTGAGAATTGCGGAAGAAGGGCACTCGAACTCCCTTTCATCCGAAGAAAAAAGCCTGATCGCAGAAGTTAAGGAGATCTACAGAACCCGGACAAAGGTCAACTGCACCGGCTGCAAATACTGCATGCCCTGTCCATCGGGAGTAAATATCCCGCGGAACCTCAGTTATTTGAATGACGTTTATATGCTTGATGATGTGGAAAATGCCAGGTTCCAGTATGGGGTCCTTCTGTCACCTGAGGAAAAGGCAAGGAACTGCGTTGAGTGTGGGGAATGTGAGGAGGTTTGCCCGCAGAATATTAAGATAAGAGAGATGTTGAAGGAAGTAAAGGAGTTTATGGAGGGGTGAAGAGCAGACCCCCAATTTTTTGACGTTCTTTCTTTTCACGCGCCGTACAAGGCTTGATCCCGTCTGCGTACAGAAGATATAAACGTGATCAATAGCCGTGCCGAGAGCTCTAATGCCAAAATATTAACCATGTAGCAGGGGACGACCGCTGTATTTGAGAGCGTCAGATAATAGTCATCAGCTAACAGGATCCTAAAATTCAAACAATTCGAGTTTTTAATTAAATTTTCAGATATTATCTTTTTGCAAAAAGTGGGAATATTCCATTTAGGAAGTGGATTCCGCTTGCAACGTAAGTGCATGGAGTGGCTAAGGACCGGACCAAAAAGAAAAAAGAGTTGAAAAAAGGCATTTGATCCCTGAGCCGCTCCCATGGTTTTCATCCTTTTCTCAGGCTATTCCTGCTTTTTTCTTCTCCCGGTGAGTGTCCATCATCACAATCAGGGGTGGGAAGACCACGAAGGTGACGAAGATTGCCAGGAAAACATCAATGACCGTAACAAGCCCGAAATTGCTCAGGATGGGGAAGGGGGAGAAAATAAGGGCTGAAAACCCAAAGACCGTTGTAGCTCCCGAAGCTATCAGAGCTGAGCCGGTGGTTGTCATCGCCTGGTTGATTGCTTCCACAGGGTCCAGGCCGTTTTCCTTTTCCTCAAAGTAGCGTTCCATCATCAGGATAGAATATTCGGACCCCACACCCAGGATCAGGGCTCCAAGCACCGCGGTCATTGGCGTGTATGAAAGGCCCAGCCCGGACATGACGAGGCCTGACCAGCCCACTACAATAAACATGGGGACGATCGGGGAGAGCGCTTTTACGTAGTCCCTGTAAACCACAAGCAGCCCAAGTAACACCAGCACTATTCCAAGCATGGTCATAAAGACCCTCCCGCTTGTAAGGGCACTGATGATATCAATCATCGCCACACTTTGACCGGTAATAATGACAGTAACTTCGGGGGGCGGCTGCAGCCACTGTAGGTCTTCCCCTACAATATCCCGCAGTTCTTTAATGCCTGTTATCTCGAGGTTCTCCATGGCCTGCCCTATATCAAGGTCAATTGTCAGCAACTGGCTGCCCTGTATGTATCCTTTTTTCTGGCTTTCCGGGATTTCTCCGTATATTTTCCGTATTTCTTCAGAAGTTTCGGGTATGGTACCGCCGTTTTTTTCCTTTAAAAGGTCTACAATACTCGTAGCCTCGTACACATGGCCCCGGTTTTTAACTTCATACTGGCTAAACTCATCCATCCACTTCAGAACTTCCGGATCACTGTTATCCTTTACTTTAAGAATAATGTTTAGATGGTCTCCAGTTCCGGAAATCAGGTCCTGCATTTGTTTATAATTTACAAGGGAAGGCATGTCCTGGGGAATGAAAGTATTTGTGTCGGTCTGGATAGGGACTGACTGGTCTGCATAAATCCCAGCAAAACATGTAAGCAGGGAAATCACCAGGATGATCCGTGAATGTTCTATGGTAAAGTCGGCGATCTTTATAAGGGCTCTTTCAAGGGCTTTGGCTTTCTGGACTTCTGCCACTGCAGAATTGGAAGGATCGGTTTCGTGTTCGATTTTTTCGTCTTTCTTATTAAACAACCCGAAGGGGTTCTTCCTGGAAATCCAGTAGAAGCTGTAAAGGGCTACCAGTCCTAAGAAAATTCCAAACATTATCATAAATACCCTCCCACTTGTAAGGGCACTGATTATGTCAATCATCGTCACACTTTGATCGGTAATAATGTCGGTCTGGATAGGGATTGCCTGGTCTACATAAATCCCCATAAAACATGTAAGCAGGGAAATCACCAGGATGACCCGTGAATGTTCTATGGCAAAGTCGGCGACTTTCATAAGGAATCTTTCAAGAGCTTGGGCCTTCTGCACCTTTGCCGCGGAAGAATTGGAAGGATCAATTTCGGAATCGAGTTCTTCTTTTTTCTTCTTAAACAACCCAAATGGATTCGTCCTGGAAATCCAGTCGAAGCTGTAAAGGATTACCAGTCCGAAAAAGAGCGCAGAGATGTAACACATGACAACCCCTATCAGGAGCAATTTCCCAAAATCCTGGATCATGGGTATGGTGGAGGTAAAAAGGGGGATAAAGCCAAGAGCAGTCATTGCCAGGGCTATCAAGACGGCAGGACCTGTGTGTTTTATGGTGAGGACAAGGGCTTTTCCTGAACTTTTTCCAGCACGGATTTCCTCTTCCATCCTGTTATGGAACTGGATAGCATAGTCAATCCCCAATCCTATCAGGACAGGAAAAGCTGCCATAGATACCATTGTCATGGGCACTCCGGCATATCCCATAAGCCCGAAAGTAAAAAGGACTCCCAGCAGCACAACCGGTAAAGGAAGCAGCCCCCACCTTACATGCCTGAAGACCAGGAGGAGCACGACAATCATCAAGAGGGAAGCTATCCCGAGCAGGATGCCCATGCTCTGGCTTATCTCTTTGTTAATATCAAGTCTCAGGGCGGGGGAACCAGTAACAATGAGGCCATAGCCAGGAGGAAAACCGGCTTCTTTCAGGGAAATGTCCAGGGTATTAAGGATGTCTCCCCTCTGCTGGTCAGTTGAACTGCCTGCGACTTTGATCACGAGGACCATATGAGTATCGTCAGGCATGAGAGATTCGAACATTCCCGGCTGGATATTAAGTATATCCTGGACTTCCCGATCTGAATCCGGGACTTTTGCCCTTCCGGAGACTTTGTAATTGATTTGCTTTATCAGGGTAGCAGGGCTTGTGACAGACAGAACTCCCGGGACGGTCAGCATATTATGTTCCAGCCTATCTGCGGCTTTCATAACGGCTGAAGATTTGACCTCGGTTCCCTCAACCATCACTATAATGTTCTCGGTCTGGAAGTTTTTCTTGAAAAGGTGATCATAATCTTTATACAGTTGCGTGCCTTTGGAGACAAAAGTTTCCGTCCCTGACGCCATCTCGATCATCTGTGCCCCTTCAAGGGACAGCAGGATCAGAAGAAACATGACGGCAATTATAGTTGGGCGGTTACTCTGGATGAAAACCCCTAATTTTTCGAATATGTTTTTTATGGCAGTACCCCCTTACAGGCTGCGTTTACTCTTTTTGTTTCTGAACAATCTTTATTTTTGACAGATTTTACCTGGACTCTCAGGTCTCACTGGAATTCTCAAATTTTGTGGAATTCAGATTTTACTGGAAGATCATAAGCACCATCAGCAGTTTTTCAGGAAAAATCCACAGCCACAGCTAGTCAAAACTGATTTCTCCATGAAAATTATTCAAAAAATTTTCCTGGTATCTTGATGTCTACTGAGGAAATCCGGCTTAGATTAGCATTATATCTAATAATCAGGCAAGGATATTTTTCATAGGACCCCCTGAAAAAATGCTTGCTCAGATCCCCGGGTGCAGGGGACCGAGTTCTGTAAATGTTTTATCAGGAGAATCCGTCATATAGGACCTAATGCTTGAATCCGTTCTTTCGGGATTTATTCTTTCCAGGATCAATTTCCTGCCTCCTTTACGGAATCGATTTTCTTCATGATCCGCACCTCTGTTTTAAGGCATTCTTCATAATCTTTGATGTCCTGTTCCTCAAGATGTCCCATTAGAAAAGCGTCAACTTCTTCCATTTTCTTGTTCAGGATCTCATAGTACCTTTTCCCTTTCTCAGTAAGGGATACCGGAACTCTTCTGCGGTCATTTGGGTCTATTCTTCTCCTGACAATATCTTTATGCTCCAGGGAATCTATCATCCTTGAGAGGCTGCTCCTGTCCAGATTCATGCACAGGCCGAGATATGAAGGAATTATTTCTCCTGCCGTGCCAATTATTATGATGGCAAGAGGCTGTTGTTTGCTGAGTTTTTCGAGTTCGTCCAATCTGGCCTGGGATATTTTTTGATAGACGTTTCTTTCGAACAATTTGTTGAAAAGTACTGTCCTTTCAAGCATCAACAGCCTGATTTCTCTTATTTTTTGATCATCTAACATGCTTCCTCCAGGACGCCATACATGTAACTGCAGAGTACAGATGCATGGATACCATAGCCAGATTACAGCGTCGGTCTGTAAGCGTCTGATGATCTACTTTATTTTCATATAATGAAAACATACTGTTTGACAGCCACAACTGATGCAATTATAAATAATTGATATTTACAACAAATTAATTAGATGATATTTAAGTTTATCGAATATTTATAAAAACCTCATTAAACATTCAAAAAATGATTATGGTTGGAATATATTCAGGCAGATTTATAAAAAAGTCTCTGCCTGAAATACAGGTTGTTAAGGAATTTTAATTTCTTACACGCCTCCGTGAACTACCCCCACCTATTTTCTGATGAAGGCGAGGGAGGGGACTTCCCGCTATGTCTCCGCGCTCCCGGAGTTAAATTTCAACCTCTTTTCCGTCAATCAATAAGCTCTTAATTACGGCATTTCCATATTTGTCAACAACAACCTTTACATCGACTCCTTCTTCCCCGGTCCACTGTTGACTTTCGATCTCTAGCCCCCTGCCTTCGGGGACAAAATAACTCTCAATACCGTACTCAACTCTGAGTTCTTTAATTTGGGGTTCTTCTGTTACAATACCGTCTTCATCTTCTTCCCAGTCGTAGATCAGTTCTTTTACTGTGCCTTTGATATAAAGTTCATCATCGGGAGGATTCCTGTACACTTTTTTTGGCACTCCGTACCCGTCTTCCAGTGCAAGTGCCAGGTATATCCGGTCATTATAGTTAAAATAAGGATCTTCAGCTGGAACCACTTCCAGGTCCAGGGTACTGATCTCGTAATTAAGGGTCACGTAGTCTCCCCTGAAAAGGTCCCTCGGGTCTACAGGTTCGGTTTTAAGTACGACTTCTGTCCCGGTTCTCAGGGTATATTCTTTGTACAGGATAAAACCTGAAAAGATCAGGAGCCAGAAGACTATCGTGAGATAAAAGATCTTCTTTTGATTCATCCCCGGATCCCCCCTGCTCCTGAAAGAGCCATAGTTTCATAGCCCTTTAATCTCAAACAGCTGCTTTTCATTGTTCCTGTCATTGTTCCTGTCATTGTTCCCCTCCTGAAAACTGGACCTTCAATTCCCTTCTTTTTCTTTCCAGAACAACACTTATGAAAAGCAGGACAAGCCCTCCAAGCATGAAAAAGAGTGATCTTGGAAGCAGTTCCCAGAAGAAGTCAAAATATCTCGCAAAAATCAGGAGGACAAACCAGAACATTGTGGTATTTACTATCCCTATATTTTCGGTGCTGTACCCGGCATACAGGAGCAAGGTCAAAAGTCCGAGGAAGATAATATTGAAAAGAATCATGTAAATTTTTTCCGATGCAGGGCTGTATATTGTTGTGAGTGTGATCCCTGCCATTAACAATGCAACTATGGATATGCTCACATCTGTCTGAAAGCCTTTAAGCCTTTCTCGGAGTGGTTTTGGGAGCAGGACTGCCAGGAATAGGATTCCTGAGATGGCGTAAATCACAGGAACTATTTTTTCAACCTGGTATTCCCCAAGTTCGAAAGTGTGTACAAATAATGCAAAGAGTACTGCCTGCAGCCCCATAAACTTAAACGCGGTTTCAGCATGTTTTACTTTTTCTGCCAGCCCGTGCAAAACCCCTATAAAATAGATGGAAATGCCTGATATGAGGTAGAGGTCCCAGATGTTAATCAATTTATTAAGGTCAGTCCTTTCCAGGTACAGAAGGCTAATCCAGAGATAAAAGAGCAGGGAACAAAGCCCGACAATTGGAGCGGACCGGTAGCCGTAGATCAGGGGAAAAACTCCAAGGACCCAGATAAGGACAAGGGTACTGTTGTTGGCGTTGATATTGTAAATCTGGGCAATTAAAAAGAAGCTGGCTCCAAAGAGCAGGGCTGAGAGTAAAATCAGGGCAGAACCCAGCCGGGGGTATTTCTGTTTCTCGTATTTTAAAAGATAACCCGCATACTGTATGCCCACTGTACTTCCAACAAGCAGCAAAACCTTGACAGTATCCCCGATTTTTTCCCAGTTGGAAGCCACAAACAGAATGGCACCGATCCCGATTAAAATCGCCCCAATGGTCGAAAAGGCAATGATTTGTTTTTTTGACCTGCGTTCCCTGTTATACTCCGCAAGGTCTTCCCTCATCTTTTCTGCCTGGACGTGATCAATGGTGCCTTCATCCAGCCATTTCAGGATAAGGTCTTCATCGAACATATGTAAATTATATCAATATGTTCTATATACATTTTTTTAAACATATTTGTGACAGAATTTACGTCTTTATCTCACCCCCGTTCCTTCGCATTGATTTTTGATTTCAGTTTCACAGAATAATCTTCAGAATCATTGTTTCAAAAGCAGTTTGAACCTGAATTACATATTTTTTACATCAAGCAAATTGAGGTGACATGAAATGAACTGCGGCGAATTGAAGGAAGGCCAGATTCTTGTTTGTGAGGGATGCGGATTCGAACTTAAGGTAGAGAAAGAATGTGGAGAAACCTGCTGCACGACTGATACTTGCTGTACCGGCAACATAACATGTTGCGGAGAGCCAATGATATTTAAAAAATAATTCCTGCAAAGCAACAGAATGCTACAAAAGGATAAATCAGGAAGGAGTGGGTACGGGAAATAAGTCACGAAGAAATATTTCTAATTCAGGGATTTTTTCCGGAACTTTCAAGAGGCTGTTTTCCTGCTGGCCGCTTCCCTGTCATTCTTTTTCTTTTTTCCAGAAATCCCTGCATCAGCATAATTGCTGCATAAGAACTAACAAACCAGACTACAAGGGCGATTACCAGGGATAAACCCCACCGGTTCAGATGTTCCATGCAAAAGGAGGCCGTGAGCACGCACATGGTGCAGCCCAGCATCCCTGCACTGGCTCCAAGGGCGATATCGGCAGCCTGTTCGGAGCTTCCGAAGTGTCCGGCCATGATGACCGCTGCAGCCATTACCGCAGGAAAAGCTGCAAAAATTCCTGCAAAAGATTTTGAAGGAACGAGCTGGAGCACAACATAACAGGCAGCGACAGCTAGGCCCCCGAAGATGAACCTCAGGCCCAGGTCACGGATATCAACTTTCATGGGCTGCCTCGTGATTCAGGACGTGTTTTGATTTCCATTGGTTTAGTCCTCGATTGATATTTTTCCCTTGACTTGTTTTTCCCTGATATTTTTCCCTTGATTTGTATTTCCCTTCTCAAAACCCGAACCATGCAAGGTAAATCAACGGAGCAAGCACCGCCCAGAAAAGAAGGGCAAGTCCAAGGCCTGTTTTCCATCCATACCTGAGAATAAAGTAGCTGGCGGCAAGTGCACAGCAGATGTCCGCTGCCATTCCCACCAATGCTCCTTTCGAAAGCTGCTCGGTCACAGACAGCAGTTCGCTACCCTTATATTCCATGCTCAAGCCCATGACTGCTGCCAGGTACACTGCCGGAAAGGCAGCAAAGATTCCTCCGAGCCTGCCCCCGAAAGTCCGGGCGATCAGGGTGGAAGCTAAAACCGCGCTTCCTCCGAACAGGAAGCGGAGGAATAAAGAAAACGGATCAATGTTAAACATGATGTTTCTGCCCCGGATACCAGAATGACCTTTATGGGTACTGGAATACCCATGGATATTGGGATGCCATGCAATGAACTTTATTCTTCCCTGCCGTACTTCTCCCGGATTTCAGACTCTTTTAAAACTTTTAACCCTAGTTTTCCCAGAATTTCGGAGATCCGGTTTCGGTCTTCACTTTTCATGGATTTCCGGTCAAAGTAAGCAAATTCAGCATTTGATTTCTCAACTGCCTGCCGGATGAGAGCTTCGTCTGCGAATTCCAGCTGGTATTTGGGGAAATTGTGCCCGAAAGATATATCAGTTTCAAGCAAAAGCCCTGTCTGGCGCATGGCATAGTGCCCACCTCCGAAACCGACGGCTACAGGCACTTTTTCAAGGGAAACTGCAAGAATAGCTTTTGCAGCAACCTCTCCGGCTTCAGGGTCTGTCCACTGTACTTCGGTACTGCCGATCTCGGCATAGATGGAGGGTACAGAGAGTTCGGTTGGACCGTGATGGGTAACTTCCAGAGTTACGTCGTACTTCAGCCCCTTTTCTCCGACAAGCCGTTTCATTTCGCTCAGGATCGATTTCATAGCAGCCGGGGAAGCGACTGCAAGGGATTTCGGGAGGCCCCCGAGCCTGGCTTCACCCGAGGAATTTCCAGTACAGTGCACGGTAAGGGAATTGATTTCCTCTTTGCTCCTGTGTTTGGATGCGAAAATTATCAGGGAAGCTGGCAGCCCTGCAACTTCGAGTTTTTTATCAAGTCCATCCTGAAAAACATGGATTTCTTCAATATCTACAAGCCTGAATTTTCCATCCGCTGATTCTCTGGCTGCTGAAAATCCGGATTCTGGCGGGAGTTCAAGGGGTTTCCATTCCCTCAGGCGCAAAAGATGAGTTTTGATGTTCTGGCTGGAAAGGTCAGGGGCAGAACAGATGATGGTGATTTTTGAATTATTTACATTCTCTGGCTTACTTATATCTGTCATTGTCAGATCAGTCCGGTTTTCTTCTGAATTTATCCTGATTTATTCTGGACTTTCGTTCAGAAACAATTTTTTTCAGAAACAATTTTTTTCAGAAACAATTTTGTTCAGAAACAATTGCCTTTAGAATTCGTAAAGATAGATAAAACCAACCCCAAAATTCCGGCTCTAATCAAAAAAATTGCTGTTTTGTTTTTGACCTCCGGGAAAAAGTCCCGTTTCCCTTTTTGGAGAATGCTAACTGCGATCCAAAGAACCTTTTTGTCCTGAAAAAAATAAGAAGCCGACACCTGTTGAAATAAATCATTAATTTATTATAACCCTGCTCAAAGTGACATAAAAACAGTTATAATATATTAACTACATAATTAAAAAAATAACATAACTTAATTATTTAGATTCAAACGGTACGGGAGTGAATTTCACATCCAGGCGCCAACAAACTGCATTGGAATTAGTTAAGAAATTGCAAATATAAACTGTGGATAACATAATAGTTAACATTAAATATTTTGGTATGATCCAGATGAATATTTCCGAAAGAACCCAGATAAACATTCATATAATGTTTTGCCTGGCTGCAGTCGCAGTCCTCCTTTTGATAAGTATCGGCACTGCAGCCGCCAGTGAGATCCATGTTAACCCTGACGGATCTGGGGATTACCAGACAATTCAGGAAGCCGTAAATAACGCATCCAGTTACGATACGATAATTGTGGCTCAAGGGAAATACATTGAAAACGTCGTTGTCTCTGCGGATAAGGATAACATGACTATCCGTTCCGAACGCGGACCCGGACTTACCACGGTTCAGGCTTCTAATTCAGAGGATCATGTTTTCAAAATAATGGCAAATTCCGTTACGATCAATGGATTTAACGTAACCGGGACGGTCAACTATCCATATAGTGGGATTTATCTTGATTCCGTTGAAGGGTGCAGTATTCTAAATAACACAGCATCGGACAACTATAACGGCATATACCTCGATTCTTCGAGCAGCAACACGCTTGAAAATAACACAGCATCAAACAACGAAAACGGCATATTTCTTAATTTTACAAGCAACAGTATTCTTTCTGAAAACCGGATGGAGGACAACAATTACAATTTCTACGCATATGGTAATTCTCTGGACACCAATATTGTCTATGCCAATAATAACGTAGACGGAAAGCCAATTTATTACCTTGTTGAAGTTTCGGATCTTGAAATCAACTCATCTTCAAATGCAGGGACTCTTTACTTGATTGACTGCAAAAATATCACTGTAAAAGACCTGACTATTGAAAAGGAAGGGTTCGGAATACTCCTTTATAATACTACGGACTCGAAACTGGAAAACAATAATCTTACGGAAAATCTCTACGGTATCTGCCTTTCTTTATCCAGCAGCAACACATTTACCGGTAACACGGTAAATGAAGGTAATCTGGAGTATTCTAGCGGAATTTATCTTTACGACTGTTATGATAACACTTTCTACGGGAACGTTATTAGCAAAACTTGGCGTGCCATTTACAGCTATGATTCAAACAACGACTACATGTCCAATCAAGTTTCCGGCTCTTATATAGGGAACTACTACGGGGACGTTTACCGCAAATACTCTTTGACTGAATCCTCTTATCAATGGATCAACACCATCAGGGACAATGCAACCTGGTATGACACGTCAGATGAAGATTATTCGGAAAAAGTCCCTATAGGCTTTAACCTCACCCTCGAAGGGGTTAACTACACCGACATGCAGATCGGGAGCAACGGGGTGATCCAGCTAATTCCAGCGGGGTCCGGAGAGCTTAATGCTTCTTCCTGGTATGGTCTCAAACACTGGGTTGACACATATCCTGACGAAACGTTCATATTTGCCCTCTGTGACGACCTTACCGCAGAAGGATATGAAGAAGAAAATTTTGCATTTACCGAGCTTGCAGCCACATCAGAAAAACCTGGGGTTGAAAATACCTCCGCAATTAATTTTGCTGAACCTGAAACCTTTAGCGAAAAAGCTGTAACAGAAAAGGACAGGGAAAAGAATGTTCCGGTTTCCATGAAATCAAATCCAGTTGAAACTGCCCTCATGGGAAGCACTTTCCCGGATGTTCAGTGGTACGGGTACACAAGTTACTCAACTGGAGACACTGATTCCGAGGACAACATCATCCCGTGCAATCTGACTGTGATTGATTATCATGTGATTACATATGGGGATTCGTATCATAACCGTGAGTACGGCGAATCCCCCCTCGATTTCCAGGTTGTGCTGTATGAAAACGGCACCATCAGGTTCAATTTTAAGAGGATTGAATATTCTTACTTTGATACTTCCCTCTACAGCGGTTTGTACCTGGGCAACAATTCTTCCATACACGCAAAAGAGCTTGTCCATGTTGCAAGGGCAGGACAGTACGGGAACGAGACCTCATTCAGCACCCCGGTAATCCGCACTCTTTCAAGCAGTTATGACACTGACGGAGACGGCATTGCCGACAGTGAATACGATATTGCCAGCAGTCATTACAATACCAACCATGGCACGCAAACCGATTACTACCCGCTCGTCCTTCTTTCCGAGGCAGGCGCCCCGTCCACAGCCAGCGGTTCGGGCACGGCTTCATTTACCGTCAGTACCACGTTTACCAACCCGGCAAGTGTCGGTGTGGACATGGTTGAGCTTTACTACAAGAAAGATGGTGGGGACTGGAGCAAATACGGAGATAGCAGCACTGGCAGCTTCACGTTCTCTACCGCTTCAGCAGGTGACTACTACTTCTACACTGTCGCAACGGATGTCTACGGAAACATCGAAGGCTTGCCTGATGATTATGATTCATACACTTCGGTGAGCATCAGTAGCGGAAACGGTGGAAGCGGCGGAAGCGGGACAGGGGAAGCCAGGATAATCTCCGCGGGGACAGATGAAACCGGGGAGGAGTCTGATGAAGAAGAAGACGAATCTGACGGGTCAGTTATGCAGGTTCCCTCCTCAGGAGATACGGGTACATCCAAAAACTCCACAGCTTCTGAAGTAACAAAAGATTCCGAGGAAGAAGGAAACAACGGAGGAAATAACGAAGGAAAAGAGACCCCAGGATTTGAACTTGTATTCGCAGTTACAGGCATGCTGGCGGCTCTCTACTCCACCAGAAAAGAGTAAAACGAAATTATGATTGAGGGTCTCTCTTTCCCTCCTTTCCTTCTTTCCTCTTTCCCTTTTTTTCTTCTATTTCATTTTTCTTTTTCGTGAAGATTTTTGTCGTTTCCAGATATGTAAAACGTCCACTTCGATCAAGGGAACCGTTTTGTCTTGAAAAGAACAGAAAGCCTCCGCCAGCTTTTCTGGCGGCCCTTCCTTAAATGAAATTAAAAATTAAAAAGACTCTAATTTTTTGATACACCCTACAATTTATATGTCGTCTGATGTGGTTTTATACTGCAAAATATAAACTCCGGTATAATCCGCAGGCGTTGAACAGGTATTCTTATGCGCTGAATAATCCGGTGAAATATACTAATAACCTACATTCGGCAGCAAGAACATTTTAACATATAAATATCTTTGATTGAAATTTTTTGTGGGTTCAATTGAAAATCAGTTTCATGTGGACTACAGATCTAATCCTATTTGTCATTTACCTCATTTATTGTAAATATATATTAATGATGATATGATTAACATTTAGCAGTTTTTTATTTTAATTTAATTTCAAAAGTTCTGAAAAAAAACGATATCGGGAGACAAAATTACTCGATTTTTATGTCGACCTGCCAAAAGCAGGTAATAAGAACTACTTGTTTTATGTACGTCTCAAGTCGTGTGCCCAGTGTTGATTTTTGCATGATTATAGAGCAAATTACAAATTGTAAGCCTACTTCGCCCCTTCAAATTGCAGGTGCTTCAGAGCGTGCAGACTTATACTATAGTAAACACCAGTACTAAAAACTAAAAAATTTATTCTTACAAACATTCTTCAATTCCCATATTTTGGGGGATTGAAAACATCCAAAATATTTAGGCACAATAAGCTAGCTAAAAGTTATTGATAGAAATCTAAAAGACGACTAAACCAAATATATATTAAAGTGAGTGATGTCTTAAAAAGGCTAAAAGTTTTCAGTTTTAGATTATATCAATTTAACAAAACACATACTTATTAAAAAAATGAGTTATAACAGATTAAATAAATAATTTAGTTTAATTAATATTAAGCATGAAAAATAACTAATTTGTGGATTTTCAGGTCAAAAATATAATATTAACTAGTGCATCGATTCCAAAATAAATTTCTTGATTAGATAAGAATTCGTAATCACTAGGCAGATTCAAACCTCCTATTTTGTGAACATACTTAGGAATCGCAGTAATACCTACAAAAATTAATTTTTTTTAATAGTATTATCTAACATACATTAATTTTTTATATAAGTGTGCTGTTTTTAATCGAGGGGTTTTCATTTCAAAAATAAATGAGTAACATTTATTTTATTTTTATGTTGAATATATATCCACTTATATCAAAGAACAATATGGCACTACAAAAATAAATAAAGAGGTGCTTTTTATTATACAACACATTCCGATCCATATCAAAAGACTGATTTCAATTTTAATGCTAATTATATTGCTCACACCGAATGTATATTGTCTTGAAAACACAGATGCAAGTCAAGAAGTCAGTTCTGAGAGTTCACAAGCGGACTCTGAATTATATGAGGAAAATAATAACAATATAATAGAATCTGAGGAAGAAAAGAGTGAAACAACTTCCGATCTTGATAGTGAAAGTGTAGATGACAATTTTGAAACCGATTCTACAGATACTGTGTTAACTTCAACTTCTGGAGACGAGGAACCTTTAGGGGATGCAAAAGCATATCTTAGTCCAACCCTAGAAAATGAAAACGATTACTTTGATACGAGCCTGTTTACCGGTTCTTTCGTATATTCTTATCCGATTGAAACTTTAAAAGGAAGAGCTGGCTTAGAACCAAAGGTTTCTCTAACCTATTCCAGTGCTATGGGCTCAAGAGGAACATACGGTCCACTGGGGATGGGGTGGTCATTGAATGAGAACTGCATCATCAGAGATACCAGATATACCCCTGAAAACACCGGCGATGATAGATTTATTCTTGTTTTGGATGGCTCAACATACAAACTCGTTTATGTGGAAGAGGATGACTCATATCACACCGAAATTGAAAGCTTTATGAAAATTGAAAAAAGTACAACCGGTAGCAATTCTTTTGGAGATTATTGGATCCTTAAAATGCCGGATGGAACAAAATATCGTTTTGGTTATAACAGTGATTCCGAACAAAGAAATTCCGTTGAATCAAGAAATTATGTCAGTAAATGGTGGCTCGATCTTATAGAGGATGTTAATAGCAACCAGATTAGATACACGTATCTTGAAAACCCGGAAAGTGGAGAGATCGGAAGCACATATCTTGACAGCATAACCTACAACGATAATCATGCAGTTATTGATTTTGAGTTTACGGAAAAACCACGCACTTTCACTGTATATGAATATGGTAATAAAATTTGTGAAAAGAAGTTAATATCCAGCATCACGATTCATAATGATGAAACCGTTCTTTGGGAATATGATCTTGAGTACGAAACTCAACAGTCCAAATTATATCTGACATCTATTACAAAAACGGGGCTAAACAATACGGAATTCCCACCTACTATTTTTGAATATGATTCACTAACCGAAGGATGGAAAGAAAGTAGTTTATGGGCATCACCAGTTGACATGTCAGGGAGAGATAGTGGAAGAAGGATTGCCGATGTTAATGGCGACGGATTAGAAGATATTCTTATGGGTTATGCAGATAGTGATGGTGATGTATATTGTTCAACCTGGATAAATACCGGAGATGGCTGGGAACTGAACAGTTCCTGGACAACGCCAACATATTTCAGGCATTATAATCATGATAGGGTCCTCTTAAACTCACTCTTTAACTGGAACTTATTTTCCATTTTTTCTGCCAATTAAGCCAGAGAATAGTTTCCCCAAAAAAAGTACATCTTATT
>NZ_JJQL01000074.1:0-23039 GCF_000979975.1 Methanosarcina sp. 1.H.A.2.2 | reverse complement strand
AATGAATATAATGCAAATTTCATAAAGTTATAAAAAGTTTTGCAGTATAACAATAGACAGTTGTTATTTATTACTGATGGTAATTGTCGGACAGCCTGTAAAGGTCAGGGTATTCGTGACCCTCTGCGCTCCCATAGTAATAAAGAAACTAAAGGTTTTGCTTTAGTCTTACATTAGGTACATAAAATCCAATTTTTTGTAATCTTTATATTATATATTAAAAAGATATATAAGTGAGGAAATTTTAGAAAAACAGTGCAGTCATAATTACCCCGTAGCGTACAATAAATTTGAGTTACCTATATCCCGCCTGTCTTGTGCAAGGGATGGAATTTGACCCACAAAATCCTTCTATTTCAGATCCCAAGGCTTGAAGGAAGAAGATGTCCTTTCTCACTCTAAAATTCCCAGCTCTTTAATAAGTTCTTCCGAATACTCCGGCACCGCCCCAGGTTTTGATGCTACATAAGTCCCAAGAATGCTGGCAACTGAAGCGGCTTTTGAAACTCCGTGCCCTAAAAGAAAGGTATACAGGAATCCTGCTGAAAAAGCATCTCCTGCTCCGACAGTATCTGCAACTTCTACAGGTGTGGTTTTTATCTCCTCATAGACTCCATCCTGATAAACAGCTGCTCCCTCAGGCCCTTTTGTTATGCAGATTATCGATATTTTCGGGTACCTGTCCGTAAGCAGGCGGCAGAGAGTTCTACAGGCATACATGGTGCCAAAAAGCATACCGGAAACTTGTGCTGCCTCTTCTTCATTCATTTTGAGGATTGTGCAGTGCTCAAGGGAAGATAAGATCCATTCCTTCCTGTAAAATCCGGCTCTCAGGTTTACATCGTAGAAAAAGTGTTTTGCTTTTATTTCCGAAAGCAGCCTTTTCAGTGTTTTTCTGTTTTCTTCCGACCTCTGGGCAAGGGTTCCGAAGCAGAAAACGTCCCACTCCTCAGCTGCAAGGGCTTCAAATTTCCTTTCGTCCGGCGTAATTGCGTCCCAGGCTACGCCTTCATTGATATTAAAAATCGGGATTCCTTCAGCTTGCAGTTCTACGGTTACGGTTCCTGTCTGTCTCTTTTCATCAATCAGGATGTACGAAGTGTCAACTCCCATCTCTTCAGCCCTTGAAAGCAGAATTTTGCCAAGCTCATCCTTTCCGACTGCAGTGAGTACAGCCGGTTTTGCACCCAGTTTTGCAAGGTGGGCTGCAAGGTTTAAGGGGGCGCCGCCTAAGTAGGCTGAGCCTTTGATGATATCGAAGAGGGCTTCCCCGAATGTGAGAATTTTCATGCTTTCGACCTGATTTTGGTTCCTTTGAAGGTTTTGATTCCTCTGGACTTTGATTCTTCCGGACTTTGATTCTTCCGGACTTTTGGTCTCTTTGATCACCTGATCAGACTCAAAGCGGCCGCAATGTCTTCGGCTATCATCTTTCTTTTGCTCTTTTCGATGAAAAAACTGGGGCCTGCTTGCAGGTAAGACGGAAAAGCTCTCTTTCCCCTGAAAAAGTAATCTTTGCCTCGAAGCTTGTAAGTGGACCCGGCAGGAATCACTTTTCCCTCCCCGTTTCTACTGGCAATGTAGTTGACGGCTTTGATTGCGACATCTCCCATTAACAGGAAAGCCTCCACGTTCGGAAACAGAGAAAGCTCTTTTTCCAGTATTAACGAACATTCTTTGATAGTGCCTGCCTTTATGCCGTATCCTGTTTTTCCGCACTTCACAGCAGTGGTAAGATAAATACCCATCTTGAGAATATCCCGGATTGAGGAAACGTTCACTCCTGCATCCTTGAATGCCTGCACTGTGGTCTGCTCAAACAGGGAATTTTCACCCGCATAGTAATAATCGTCGGGATTTTCGGAGGCAGCCTCTGAGATAAGCACTATAGAGATATCCTCAGGGTTCAGGTCTATGTCCGGAATGATGTAATTCTCATGCTTTACATCTGCACAGGGAAACTCCCTGCATCCCACACATTTGCTCATCTGCATTTCTCGTCTCCTTTCTTTCTCTTCCTTTTCCTTCGCCCTTTTATCTTTTATTTTATTACAAAACTGCTTTATACCTTTCCTGCTTACGGGAGACTCTATAAATTGTCATTTAAAAGATCCGCCAATTCACCGATTATAGGGGATGCTCAGCATGAAGGAACACAGCGAGTTCTTAGGTACTGAAAAAATAGGGAAACTTCTTTTCAGGCTTTCAGCCCCTTCAATCATAGGGATGCTTGTTTACGCTTTTTACAACATAGTAGACACGATCTTCGTTGGCAGGGCTCTCGGGGAAGAAAGCGTTCCTGGAATTGGTGGGCTGGTGATAGCTTTTCCAATCCATATGCTCGCAATGGGGATTGCAATAGGGCTCGGGGTAGGAGGAGCTTCAATTATTTCAAGGTCTCTGGGGTCAAAAGAGCCACATAAAGCTGAAAAAGCTCTTGGGACCGTGTTTTTTCTGGGAATTTTCCTTGGGCTTGCCTACTCGCTTGCAGGGCTTGCCTTTCTTGAGCCTTTACTAAAACTCTTTGGGGCAACGCCTAACATTATGCCCTATGCGAAGGCTTACCTTGAAATCATAATGGCAGGCTCGGTTGTCTTTACTCTCGGGATTGCAACCGAAGACCTTGTAAGAGCCGAAGGTAACGCCCGCTATGCAATGTTCGGAATGCTCCTGGGGGCCGGCCTGAACATTCTGCTTGACCCTATCTTCATCTTCGGGTTTGACCTGGGGGTCAGGGGAGCTGCTATTGCAACCATACTTGCCCAGCTTGCATCCACGGTCTTCCTGCTGCGCTACTTCCTTGCCGGAAAAAGTTCAGTTACCTTCAAACCAAAGCTGCTGATCCCAAGCTCTGCAATCTCAAAAGAAGTAATAGCAATAGGCATCGGTCCTTTCATTGTTGAAGCTTCAAATAGTGTCATGATGATTTTTGTAAATAATGCCCTTGTAACTTACGGAGGAGACGTTTCCATTGCAGCCTTCGGGATCATTCACCGCCTGCTCCTGCTCATCTTCCTGCCAATGCTCGGGATCTCTTTCGGCCTCCAGCCCATTGTAGGCTATAACTTCGGCGCAAAACAGTTCTCAAGAGTGGTCGAATCGGTTAAGGTCGCCCTGAAAGTCAGCACTCTCTTCTCTCTCCCGGGTTTTCTGGTCATGTTCCTCTTTCCTGCCCCTATCATCCATATCTTCAGCCCTGATCCTGAACTCACAGCCGTAGGAGCCGAAGCCATGCGGATCGTTGTGCTTATCCTGCCTTTCATAGGTTTCCAGCTCGTAGGCGCAACCGTGTTCCAGGCCCTTGGAAAACCGAGGCCAGCTTTTATTATATCGCTTGCAAGACAGCTCCTTTTCCTGCTGCCTCTTGTGCTGGTCCTGCCGAGATTTTACGGGTTGGCCGGAGTCTGGGCTGCGTTTCCCATTTCGGATTTTCTGGCTTGCGTGCTGGCTGCAGGGTTGCTGGGGAGAGAGTACCGGAAGTTTAAGAAGAAGGAAAAGAAGAGAGAAAAGCTTCAAATTGGGCTGGGAAAGTGAGGCTCGATCTGATAAGAGGTCTTGATAAATAAGAAAAAAGTAAAGAAAAGGTTATCTGGCACTCATGTCAGGCTGCATTATCCCGAATATATTTTTTTCTGTGTCGAGACAATATGCAAGCCAGCCTATGCCGGGTATGGGTCTCTTTTCCATAGTCACTTTGCCGCCGTGCTTCTGTATTTGATTCAGGTATTTATCAATGTCCGGGACGTCTATTGTGCAGATATAGGTACTTATCGGAGTGTCTACTCCCGGTTCTCCTACCTGCCTTCTCATCAAACCCCCATCGATTCCTGGGTCTTCTTGTTTACCGGTTGTTATGCTCCAGTATTCCATGGGACCTTCCCACTTCTCTATCTGCCAGCCGAAAACATTCTCGTAGAACTTTTTTGCCCTTTCAATATCTTCTGCGTGTATTTCGAAATGAACTACTCTTGGCGTGATAATTACCCCCTGTTATAATTAGATAGTTTGGATGGTATTTATACATTAATTTAGGCTTTGCTTTTTTAGACATTTAATTTTCTCTATTTGATGGGGAAGGGGAACAGGAAGTTTGGGCATTTTGAGGATAAGAAAGTTAGGGGTTTTTGGGTTTTTAAAAAAGGATTTGAAGAACTTTCCAGCTTCTTAAACAACTATTACGACGTTTTCAAATTGCCTTTTGTAAGCTTCTCCTCAATATTTTCAAAGTAGGCAATGAATATGCGATTAATGGGGATCAGATAATTTTTAAGGGCCAGTAATATACCGATCGAAACTAAAGCAACAAGCAGGGAACCAGCCATATCCATAGGAAAATGTAGTCCGGAATAAACTCTCGCAAGTCCACCAGTAAACGCAAGAATGAAGAATACAGCACCGCTGCGCCTAAAATCTTTGAATGTCAGGAGCATCAACGAAACAGAAATCATTATAGTAGCATGGTCAGATGGAAAGGATGACTCAGCGGCATGCGCGATAAGTAGTGTCCCTGTGGGAACCATAAAGGGTCTCGGGTGAAAATAGAATTGAGTGATGATTAAATTTATTCCCAGGCCGAGAAGGGCTGCATATCCGGCAAACAGAGCCTCCTGCCGATATTTATTTTTTGCAAACCATGTATATGCAAGATAAATAGCAAAAATACAAATGAGATATTGTGCTGCAAATATCATCGTAGTATCAAGAACAGAGTTCTTTCCGGCCATATCATTGATGATATGAAATAATGTAAGATTCAGGTCCATTATCACAAAGCTCAGTTTAACTCATATAAATTTAGCTCTATTTTTATATGCCATTAATTGACTTCTGGTCGTCTAACTACACGATTTATTTTCTGTTAAAATATGTGTATTTCATCTTCCTCAAAATTTTTTCCCTAAATACAAAATCGATATAGCTATATATAACGTCTCCCACATCAAAAATATATTAATACCTGCTCTAATAAGGAAATGAAAAACATGCTTTTATTGGACATAACAACATTTGAGCTTAAAAACAGTGTTAAGTTATATGAGCGGTGGAAACAGGTGAACAGTAAGGGTTCTCCAAAAGGGCTGAAAGTTGTTAACCAGTGGTTTGAAGCAGGGGGAGGGCGTGTGATCACTATATATGATGTAAAGTCCGTAAAAGATTATACGGCTTACAATTCATTATTTACCGATTTGTGCCGTGTTGACGTTTTCCCTGTCATAGGGGTTGAAGAATTTAATAAATTCGCCTCAAAATACATGGACAATTATAGTCAACTAACCAATTATAGTCAACTAACCAATTAATTATACTCTTAATACCCGGTTATAATACCCGGTTATAGTTTCGAATGTAAATATACACTTAAATCACTCGAAGTTTTATAAGCATGGCAAACAAAGACGGGCGGATAAATTCAATCAAGACTCTATAACCACTGAAGACACTGAAAGCACTGAAAGACCGTGTCCGTATTTCCTTTATTCCATGTTTTCCTTGCTTTCAGTGGTTCACCTTTTGAGTAATTCTCCAAAATGATCTGGATAAATGCTCTTTTTTGAGAACATGTCGGATAAGTCGGTTGTATTATAATTTTCAATGGCGTTAAAAGTTTAATCACAATAAAAATATACTACCAACTTGAAAATTTGAATTAAAAAAGGTTTTTTGGATCGGTTATGATATATATTACCGGACCGTTATAAAATATAATAGGTTGAGAGTAATAGGGTTTCCTCTCAATCTAGGGTTGGATCGCAGGTAGGGATCTCGAGAATAGGGACTCGAACCCTACCATCTACTTCTAAACTAATTTCGAAACGCATTCTCACTTTTTTATAATGTCTTTATTTTAAATAAACCTTATGACCGTTCCTAAATCTCTGATTTTCTTTAATTAGTACGCTTACCGGCTGTTTACAGTCCTTTATTTCAGCATGCTCCTTTTGAGCTTCTGCTCTACGTAACGAGAAGTTAAAAAAGCATATAAGAAGGTATAAAGAACGACAAAATCAAGCTGGAGAGGTGATGAATTGGGTTTTGCCGTTCTACATAAATTACGACTTTTCACAACTATTTTAATGTTTCCTTTAGCCTTATTACCGGCAAGAAGATTAAGGACAAAGGTAAAAATACCAATTTTCTTTCTTAATGGCTTAATTCCTTTATAAAAAACATGAAAAAGAGTTTTTGCAGGCGGATTTGACTTATTTCTCCGCCTGCTGTTGCTGAAATATTTTACCTTTGAAATATTTACTTTTATACCTTAACGTTCTCTCTCGCCCACTCTGCACCGGCTTCGAGCACCTGCTGGTTGAACTCGATAACCTTTGGTTTGCCTGCAAAGTTTTCGGCAAGAGCTTCTTTGAAGGCTTCTTCTTCAAGGCCGGTCACGTTCAGGCCCAGAAGGACTCCGAGCATAAAGGAGTTTGCGGCTCTTTCATCGCCTGCTTCTTTGGCTTTTTCGGTTGCCGGGACTGCAACGGCTTTTACGCCTGCGGGAGTCTCGGCTTTGCCTATGGTCGAGTCATAGAGGATAAAGCCTCCTTCTTTTACTGCCCCTTCGAATTTTTCAAGGGAAGGGCGGTTCATGGCTATAAGGATGTCAGGGGTGTAGACCGTAGGAGAACCTATGGACTGGCCTGAAATCACAACCGAACAATTTGAGGTCCCTCCGCGCTGTTCCGGACCATAGGAAGGGAACCACGAAGCGTTAAGGTTTGCCTTGACCCCAGCCTGGGCGAGTATGATTCCCATACTCAGGACGCCCTGTCCTCCAAAACCTGCGATCTTGGTCTGGATCGGAGCAAAGTCTGCTCTCAGGGGTTTTTCCTCGGCTCCTGATTCAATCCCGTAAAGTTTTTCCAGGGTCTCCGTTGTGAAGTCGCTTACGCCCCTGTGGAGGGTTTCGGCTTCTGCGGAGTTATCCCTGAAGTTCTTGAGCGGGAATTCCGGTTCCATTTCTTCGTTGATGAACTTTATAGCCTGTTCGGCATCCATCTTTAGATTTGTCGGGCAGGCGGCAAGGACTTCCACAAAGGCATAGCCTTTGCCATCGCGCTGGATCTCCATAGCTTTCCTGATAGCCTTTCTGGCTTTCCTTATATGGGAAATGTCCGAGACCGAGACCCTTTCGATGAATACCGGGGCTTTCAGGTTGGATATGAGTTCACACATGTGCAGTGGGTAGCCTGCAAAGCGGGGGTCACGGCCTTCAGGGCTGGTGGTGGTCTTTTCCCCTATAAGGGTTGTAGGAGCCATCTGCCCGCCTGTCATGCCGTAGACTGTGTTATTTACGAAAAAGACTGCCAGCTTTTCTCCCCTGTTTGCAGCCTGCAGAGTTTCATTCAGGCCGATTGAAGCAAGATCCCCGTCGCCCTGGTAGGAAATAACCACAGCGTTTTCTTCAGCCCTTGAGACGCCTGTCCCTACTGCAGGGGCACGGCCGTGGGCAACCTGGATATTGCCTGCGTCAAAGTAATAATAAGCAAAAACTGCACAGCCCACAGGACTGATCATAACTGTCCTGTCCTGGATTCCCAGGTCGTCAATCGCTTCAGCGATGAGCTTGTGCAAAACCCCGTGTCCGCAGCCAGGGCAATAGTGGGTGGCTGTTGGAGCTGCCCCTCCTTTGCGGGGGTATTCCGGGTACAGGGCTTTTGGTCTTCTGATAACCTTTTCTCCGTTAATGATTTCAACTGCCATTTTTATGCCTCCCCTGCAACCTTTCTGATTTTGTCCATAATCTGGTCTAGGGTAATCAGGTTTCCTCCCATGCGGTTTACCAGTTCCACGGGCTGTGAGCAACCGATAGCAAGCCTGACATCGTCTATCATCTGCCCATTGCTCATTTCCACAGAGATAAAGGAACATCCCTTATCTGCAAGGGCTTTCAACTGAGCCTCCGGGAACGGGAAAAGAGTCTTTGGCCTGAAAAGCCCTACTTTTATTCCTTCCTGCCTGGCAAGGTCTACGGCTGACCTGCAGATCCTGCTGCTTATGCCGTAAGAGACGAGCACAATTGAGGCATCTTCGGTCATGTATTCCTCGTAGTCTACCTCGTTTTGCTTTATCAGCTCGTACTTTGCCTGCAGCTTCTCATTGAACTTTCCGAGTTCATTGAAGTCCAGGAAGATTGAGGTTATCAGGTTAGCCCTGGTTTCTGCTGTACCGTTGACTGCCCAGCTGGTGTCGGTTTTCGGGACAAGGGCTTTTTCAGGGAACTTCAGGGACTCGATCATCTGCCCGAGCACTCCGTCAGCAAGCACGACTGCAGGGTTCCTGTACTTGAAAGCCAGCTCAAAGGCTTTCATTGTAAAGTCGCACATCTCCTGCACGGAATTGGGGGCAAGTACAATGGTCCTGTAATTTCCGTGCCCTCCACCTTTTACGACCTGGTTGTAGTCGGCCTGTTCAGGCCCGATGTTCCCGAGCCCTGGCCCTGCCCGCATAACGTCCACGAGCACACAGGGCAGTTCTGCACCTGCAAGGTAAGAAACTCCCTCCTGCATCAGGCTGATTCCAGGCCCTGAAGAGGATGTCATGACTCTGTGTCCGGCAGATGCTCCTCCGTAGACCATGTTGATTGCAGCTTCCTCAGACTCGGCCTGAACAAATTTCCTGCCAATTTTAGGGAAGTAACTGGAAGCATCGTGCAGGATCTCACTTGCCGGGGTGATAGGGTATCCAAAGAAACAGTCACAGCCAGCGTAGAGTGCACCGACGATTATTGCGGAGTTGCCTTTTATGAGTTGTGTTACCATCTTTTTTCCTCCTTATCCTGCCTTATTCGGCTTCCTCCTTTTTCAGGGGAATATGGATTTCCAGTGCCAGGGGTTCAGGGCAGGTATAGTAGCAGCTCGCACAGCCTGAGCAGCCTTCTCCTTTATACTCTACGTAGTGGTAACCCCGCGCGTTCAGGTCCTCACTCATGAAAAGCACTTCCTTCGGGCAGGCAAGAAGGCAGCGCCCACAGGCCTTGCACTCCAGAATGTTGATAACAGGGTACGGTTCTTTTTTATCATTTTTTTCCATATAGAATCCTCACTCTATTCTTCCAGTCCCTGTTTTTCTCCAGCCGGTATTTTATGGCAGACAGGAGAGCCTATCATTTTTAAGGGGCTTTCTGAATTCTTATATGTTCTTGAATTCTCTTCTGTTTTAATTATAGTATAATCTTGAATTACAATATCTGTATGAATTACAATATCTGTATAAATTACAGTATCTGTAAGAGAGTAAATCCGATTGATCTCTTCTTTGAACAAACTTTTCAGGAAAAGGTTAAGGTACTTATTTCTTTCCTTTCGTTTTGCTCTTTTTCTGGCAGAGTATATCTTCAGTCGGGAATATTCCTTTGATTTTTAAATTTGAACTGTATTCCTGCTGTATATATCAGTTTTTATTTTTTATTGTTTTTGATCCTGATCACGGATTTCGACCCTGCGGATTTTCCCGCTGATGGTCTTCGGGAGTTCGGGGACGAATTCCACAATCCGGGGATACTTATAAGGAGCCGTGACATTTTTTACGTGTTTCTGCAGCTCTTTCTTAAGGGCTTCACTCGGCGTGTAGTCCTTTGTCAGCACAATTGTCGCCTTGATGACCTGACCTCTGATCGGGTCCGGAACTCCCGTGATTGCACACTCAAGCACAGCAGGGTGCTGGATAAGGGCGCTTTCCACTTCAAAGGGCCCTACCTTGTATCCTGAGGTCTTGATGATGTCGTCAGCCCTTCCCACAAACCACAGGTATCCGTCTTCATCCATCCAGCCCATATCTCCAGTATGGTAGTAGCCGTCGTGCCAGGTTTCCGCCGTCCTTCCGGGGTCTTTCCCATAGTGTGCAAAGAGCCCTACAGGTTTTCCGTCCTTTGTGTTGATTACGATTTCTCCTTCTTCTCCAACATCGCAGAGCCTGCCTTCCCTGTCCATAAGTTCAATCTTAAAACCGGGAGTGGGCTTTCCAATAGACCCGGGTTTTGGTTCCATCCAGGGGAAGGTCGCAATGGTAACAACGGTTTCAGTCTGCCCGAACCCTTCCATAAGTTTAATTCCGGTGAATTCAAGGAAGCGGTTAAAGACTTCCGGGTTGAGGGGTTCGCCTGCAACTACTGCATACTGCAGAGTACTGAAGTCATAATGGGTGAGGTCTTCTTTTATCAGGAAGCGGTAGATTGTGGGAGGGGCGCAGAAGGTCGTGACTCCATACTTGGAGGCTTTCTCAAGCATGTTTTTAGCTTCAAACCGGTCATAGTCATAGACAAAGACCGCGCAGCCGGCTATCCACTGTCCGTAGAGCTTGCCCCAGACGCATTTACCCCAGCCGCTGTCTGCAACGGTGTAATGCAGCCCGTCATCCTCCACATTCTGCCAGTATTTTGCGGTCAGGATATGTCCGAGGGGGTAGGTGTTGTCATGTTCTACCATTTTTGGAAAACCAGCGGTCCCGGAGGAGAAGTAGGCAAGGCAGATGTCCTCTTTCTTTGTCGCAGCCTCGCCTGTCGGGCGTTCGAAAACCGGGGAAGCTTCCTCAAGCTCCTTTCTGAAATCAATCCAGCCCTCCCGTGCTTCCCCTCCTACAACGGCTTTTTTGAGCGGGATATCCCCACATTCTAAATGGGCTTCATCAACCTGTTCAGGGACATAATCCTCTGATATACAGACAATCATCTTTAATTCGGCTTTTTCGATCCTGTATACGATGTCCCGGGTTTTCAGCATGTGGGTTGCAGGAACAGTAATAGCCCCGAGTTTATGGAGGGCCAGGATGCAGTACCAGAATTCATAACGGCTCTTTAAGGTCAGCATTACATAGTCGCCTTTTCCTATGCCGTGTTTTGCAAAGAAATTTGCAGCCTTATCGCTGTAGTACTTCAGGTCTTTAAAAGTAAAGCTTCTCTCTTCCCCATTGTCATCACACCAGATCATAGCAAGTTTCTCAGGAGAATCTCTTGCATAGGCATCGACCACATCATAGGCAAAGTTGAAGTTTTCAGGAACCAGGATTTTGAAATTTTCCTGGAAATCCTCATAGGATTCAAAATCGGTTTTGGAAACAAATTGGTTCAGCAAGGAAGTCATTCTGGACACCCGTTTTATTTGATATTTTTCTACGTTTTAGATCGTTATTCAGGCTTAAGGAGGCTGAATTTAAGTTTCAAAAAACTCTCTGAGTTTTTTCCTGTATCTCGAATTTTTTATGCGGATTTTGCATGAATTATTCAGGGATGCGTTAATCCGGGTTACATTTAATCCAGGTTACATAATAACTGCCAGGAACTTAGCGGGTTCTCCTCCCAGCGCTTCCATGGCATGTTCATAATTTGAATCAAAATAAATGGAGTCACCTTCATTAAGAGTGATCTCATTATGGTGGATGTAGACCTTCAGGCTTCCCTCAAGCACATAATTGAATTCCTGTCCGGGGTGGGAGTTTGTTCCGGGTTTGGTGCCCTCAGGCTTGGGCTCAACCGTAACGATGAAAAATTCTCCTTTTTTGTGGATGAACTTCTCGGCAAGGTTCTGGTACTTGTATTGTTTTCTCCTCTCAACACTTACCCCTTTTCCATCCCTCGTGACTGTAAAAATATTCATGCGAGGCTCTTCTCCTGTAAGAAGTGTAGCCATGTCAACCTGCAGCTTGTGTGCGATCTCAAAAAGGATACTTGCCGGAATATCCTCAGTTCCACTTTCATAATTCTGGTAGGTCTCATTGGGAACCTGCAGAGATTCTGCCATTTTTTCAACCGAGACCTCTGACAGTTCCCGAAGTTCACGGACACGAGATGCTATTTCCTTTATTTTTTCCTGCATAATTGAATCTACTCCAGCTGGGTTTATTTAGGGAATTTAACTTGAAGAATTGCTTAAAAACCTTTGTGTTCCATTCAGGCTTAACGGAATATGTTGGTAGGAAATTTTTCTTCCAGAATCATTGCTAATTATAATTAATATACATTAGCATTCATAGGCCATATAAACCAGCATATAAAACCAATGAATTGTTTAACAATTATTATACAAAAGTGAAATTTGATGTTATTTGACCAGGTAAATAATCGGTGTCCAGAAAAATATCAAAATTACAAATACATCTGCGGAAAACCAGATGGTATTAACTTATTACGGTCTTTAATAGTAATAAGCTAACCAGACTCAAAAGGAGTTAATATGCGTATATTGGTTTTAAACGGTAGTCCACATAAAAATGGAACAGTTGCTACTCTTCTTAAAAGTATTGTTGACGGTATTTCTAATAGACATGAGGTTGAATGGATTAATGTATATGACCTTAAAATCAAGCCATGTATTGCATGCATGAAGTGCCGACCAGACAAGGAATGTATCTTGCCACAGGATGATGGCCATATAGTCGGACGTAAAATAAGGGATGCTGATGGTCTTATAGTGGGCACGCCAACCCATTGGGGAAATATGAGTGGTCCGCTCAAGCTTTTATTTGATAGGAATGTACCAGTTTTTATGGGGGAAAAACCTAATGGGATGCCTTACCCCCGTCAAACGGGAAAGCCAGCGGTTATAGTAACTGCCTGTACCACTCCGTGGCCATTCAACTTTATTGCAGCCGAGAGTAGAGGAGCAATAAGGGCAGTTAACGAAGTACTGCATTATGGAGGATATAGACTTGTGGGTAAAGTTGTAAAATCAGGAACTAAGAACAGGCCAGTAATTTCCAATAGGATCTTAAACAAGGCTAAAATCCTTGGAAACAGATTTTAAAGTTCATTTCCGACTGAACAGGGTTTATTTTTCACAAGAATTACACAAAAGGACTTCAAATTAAATTTTAAAATTCCTGATCTAATTTGGTGCTCGTTTCTTTCAAAAGCATCTCTCAAATGAATTCTTATTTCCAAGTTTATTACTTCGAAAGCGCAGAGGGTCACAAACACTCCGGCTTCAGGTTGGGGGATAAAGTGAATCCTCATCAATTTTTCTTCGTGTTCCTTTAGCACTATATTAAGGAATCGAAGGGTAACCAAAAGCAGAGTTTCAATCGTGTAGAGTAAGGAAATCTGGCCAAAAGAGACTAAACTATTTCTGAGAAACCGGGCATGTGACTGCAAACAATTTGATTTTAACTTCTATTCTTCATACTTTGTATTCATTTTAATTTTTTATTTGTTCATATTTTAATTTCTTTTGCATAATATTTCATTAAACCAACAATTTTATATCCTTTCCTTATAAAAACTTGTTAAGAAAATTCCTGTATCTCCATGGGGGCTGAAATGGCACAAACACAAACTTTCAGGCGAACCTGCTTTTTACTGGCAATTTTTATTCTGATTTTAGTCTCGGATACTGGAATGGCATCAGAATTTCGTGTTTGGCCGGGAGAATCCATACAGGATGCAGTAGATGAAGCATTTCCTGGAGATATTATCCTTGTAGAATCCGGAGAATTTAATGAGAGTATCTACGTTAACAAAGATAATTTAACCATAAAGTCAGCCTCCAGAAATCCTGATAATACCCTTATTGCTGGAGAGACCACCGGAAGTTACGTGTTTGAAATAGTTGCCAATAATGTAAAGATCAGCGATTTTTCGATAACCGAAGGCCGATGTGGAGTTTTCCTTAACAAGGCTGAAAACTGTATCATAAGCGGGAACAAAATTTCAAACCAGGAAGCAGGAATTTACCTGTTCGAATCCGGCAATAACCGGTTGAGCAACAATATGGTATATTCAAACCTGGACTGCGGTATCAAACTGGTGGCTTCTTCGAATAATGTTATCAGCGGCAATTACTTCGACAACACAGAAAATGCCAGGGATAATAAGTTTAATGTCTGGAATGGCAGCACAGGCAATTACTGGAGTGATTATAAAGGAACGGATGAAAACGGAGATGGAATAGGAGATGCTGCATATGCCGTCAACCCTGAAGCCGGCAGTATGGACTACATGCCTTTAATGGAGTATGTTCAGACACCTCCGGTACTACCAAAAGCACGTTTCACTTCAGATGTGACAGAAGGCCCTGCTCCCCTCTCTGTCAAGTTCAAGGATTTTTCCGAAAATGCCACCTCGAGATTGTGGGACTTCGGGGACGGTAAAACCTCAAGTTCTCCGAATCCTCAACATACTTATTCTATAGAGGGAGATTATGTTGTTTCTCTTACTGTCAGCAACGAGAATGATAGTTATTCAGTATCTGTACCTATAAATGTTCTAAACGCTTCCGAAAAATCCGGCCCCATACTTCCGAAAGCTCAATTCATTTATAATTCCACAGGCGGCCATGTTCCTCTTGTCGTAAAATTTGTTGACATTTCCGAGAACGCAGATTGTGTTACGTGGAACTTCGGGGATGGCAAGACATCCTGCTGTTCGGAACCTGAGCATACCTTCTGCTGTCCCGGGAATTATACAATTTTCCTAACAGCTACAAACGAAAACGGAACCTCTTCGACATCTGTAGTCGTAAATGTCCTGAAAGCTGGCGAGGAAGAGGTTGAGGCTGCCAAAAGTATCTGGAGTTCGGATGGTACGGAAAATTCTGTAAATGCAGGAAGTATCTCTGATGAAAACAATAGGCCTAATGTTGTTAATGAAACAGATACGGGTGCAGTAGAAGACATAGGAGACCTGGAACTTATTTCCAGTAAAGCAAACACAGGTGGTCTGGAAAATTCCATTGCAGGAGATGCAAGCGGTACTGCTGATGGAGCCGGCGATGTTGATAATCTTATTGATGCAGAAGTTACTGAAAACTCCGAATCCAAGGCTAACGGCGGAGGCGAGGGGACAGGGAATGCCAGGATTATCCACAGGGAGGAACTTGAGGCTATAAAAGATTCCGTTATCTCCACTGCCAGCTCAAAGATTCTTACAGAAACTGGCTTGTCCCTGGAAAACGAAACTCTCAAGGTTCAGAAAAACATCGAAGCTTTTGTAGGAGATTCCTTACCAGGGTCTGTAGGGGATTCCTTACCCGAAATGGAGAAGAGAATCGCCCCCTGGATTCCGTCGTTCCTCGGGCTTGCCGGGATAGTTTTCATGCTTTCCGTGCTGAAAAGAGGCAGAAGAAGGTGAAAGTTATCTCCTGATAAAGGGGATAGCATTATCAGTAGCAGCCCACGATCAGGGCAACATAGTTATCTTCATGGTTTTTGATTTCTTCGTGCGTGGCATTTTTTAACCACTTTTTTCCCCCGTGAACAGCATGATCCCCGCAGATGAAGAAAATGGTACCTTTATCTGCATTCCGAAAGATCTCTTCAAGGTTTTTATCGATAGTTTTTGAGGCTTTTTTCATTTCGTCCCAGGTCTCTACCCTGTGAGAGTAACGGTCAAGGGCTCTAAGATGTACGGCCAGGATGTCAGGCTTTTCCCTGAGAGATTGTAAAGCATACTCTGTTATCCGGCGGTCATAATCAAGTATATCTTCTGAGTTCGGAACCCCGTAAAAGTCCTTTATTCTCCCCCTGAAACTCTCGGCGCCTTCCAACTCGATTACAGCTGAGGTTTTCATCCCTGCCCTGTAAGCCCATTCCATGATACTTTTTAATCTGGGGTTCTCCGGGTCTTTTGACCTTTCGGAATAGATGTCCGCTGTTGAGTAAATATTATGCTCCTCGGGCAGGTAGCCTGTAAAGATTGAAGCAATTGCAGGGGATGTGATGGTTGCCGGAGACCTGCACTTAAACAGGAGCCCTTTTTCGGCAAGCTCATGCAAGTTCCTCATTGTCGGAGAAAGGTGCCTGTAAAGGGAGTATCCAAGGCTGTCAACTACTATAATTACTGCTTTTTTGCAGCTTCTTTCCTTTGCATAATTCTCGACCTCAGGGATTGACCTTCCCGAAGGCGGAACCATAGGAACTTTCAACAACCTCGAAATCGTAGGGGCAATGTCAATGGTCCTGCACTCAAGAACTCTCATATATTCTCCAGTCTAACTATCTGGCAAGGCAGTTTATATGTGTTTCCAGCACTACCTATATCACTGCCTATTTTAGACCAATTTCTTCTTTAACTTCTGTCCTGTAGCTTCTGAGGTTTTTCTTCAGTTGTCACAACTCCCGTTTTTTGACACCTTTTTTTAAACGATGCAGGAATAAATTATTCTGAATAGGGGACATATAAGTTTCAGGACGGGGAAGAATGGGCAAAGAAAATGAAGAACCCGCTGAAGAAGAACTTGCTGAAGAAGAACTTGCTGAAGAAGAACTTGCTGAAGAAGAATTCCCTGAACAGGGGGAAGAATTCTCCGAGCTGATAAAATATACAGTTCCAGGCTATGTATTAGGGCTTCTTGCAGGGGTTTTCCTGGATTTTCAGGGCTACCAGAGGAGTCCCATCGGGCAGTGGCTTGTCAGGACCCTTGCCGGAGAAGGAGAGAGTATCTTTGAAGGGATCTTTTCCATCCGCCAGCGTCTCCGAAAGGCTGAAGGGAGCATGGCAGAAGCCTACGGCTGGGGTAAGTTTTTCGGGATCGCCGTCCCCTGGATAATTGACCTCGGGAGCCGGCTGGCTGGAGTCGATGTTTACGGTATCGAGGGTTTTTACATCCCCTACTTCTATGCCCTCAGTGATCAGATCGGGGCCAATATCTCAGGTATGCTTTTCCTCCGGCGGGCCGAAGGTTCGTGGAAGGCCGGGTTTTCCAGATATGTCCGCCATCCGGTTATGTTGGCAAGCCTTTTTGTGATCACGCTTGTGCCCGTCGGGCTTTTTGGGATAAGGGTTCTGGGATTCAGCCCGACAACACAGACCTATACCGCCCTTGAGGCCATTGCTGCAAATCTCTGCTGGATCCCGCCGCTTGTTGGGTGGCTAAATGAGAAGTACCGCTGAATTTCGGGAAAAACCAGCAGTAGTGACCAAAACCTATATATCATTTTACGGATACATATGTAGTATAACCACTACATATGGTGAAGGGAATTATTCTTAAAGCACATATAAACAAAAAGCAAAAATTGAAGGTGAAAAAAATGAAGAAAAGTATAATAGCAATTCTCCTGGCCGCACTGCTTATAGGTACATTCGGAGCAGCAGTTGTCAGTGCAGTTGCTTCCGATGATACAAGAGCAAACTACGGCTCCGGGTTCATGCATAGAGGGGCTGCCAGATATACAGGATCTGGTGCAGGCAACTTCGCTTCTTGCCCTTACTACAATGCAGATGAAACTGTAGAACTTGAAGTTGAAACCATAGATGAGGCTTTTGAAATCGCAAAGGCTGAGATTGATGACGGTGTCTCCAAAGACGACATATATCAGATGAACCGCTGGTGGATTGTCTCCTATGAGGACGAAGACGGAGTCTACACGCAGGCAAGAATCGACGCGGTCACCGGTGATGTGTTTACCGGATACGACGTTCCTGCAGGGTGTCAGACAGGCGGCAGGTTTGCCCGTGGATCCGGATACTGTATGGGATATGGCAACTAAATTCCGACCATAAACCATCCTTTTTTTATTTGTTTTAACCCCTCAGGTTAATTATTCAGGTTTTTAGTTTTATATTAGACCCCCTCTACCGGGTATTTTTTATATTTATGGTTGATCAGTATATGAGGAAGAATAAATAGAATAAGGAAAAACGGATAACAAAACGATAACAAAACGATAACAAAACGATAACAAAACAATAACAAAACAATAACAAAACAGATAAAACAAATAAATCTGGTTTTCTCGAGGTGAACATTTTGAACGGTATGGGGTACGGCATGTATGGCTCTTTCTGGGGCTTTTTCCTGAACATTCTTATTATCCTTCTCATTGTAGGCGTAGTTATGGTGATGCTTAATAGGTCCGGCTATACGGCTTCCAGAGATAACGAGCGGCTCGTTAAAATGGAAAAAGATATTCAAGAAATCAAAAAAACAGTTGAAGATATAAAATCCAAACTGGAAGAAATCTGAAGCTTAATATGCTTGAAACGAATTCCGAAAATATTTCCGATCAGGAAATTGTATTAATCTGTGAGGGTGCACCAGGTGGAAAAATCACTTCAGCAAATAGTTGAAATTGGCGAAGCCCTCTCTCATCCTGTAAGGCTAAAACTACTCTACCTGCTGGCTGAGAGAGAGAGGTATGTATACGAACTCGCCAAGGACCTGGACCTCTCAAGGCAGGTCGTAAACCTGCATTTGAAGCGCCTGGAAAAAGCCGGATTTGTTGAGAGTGACCTCAGGCTCGAAGATGACGATATGCGGGCCAAGAAATTTTTCAAGTTAAAAGAGTTTGAGGTCTCCCTCTCTATGGAAGACCTGAAAAAGATTTTTGAATAAGGATGATCAAAGTGAGATGAGCAGGGCCAAAAATCGGCCAATGGACCTGCTCGTTTTCCCCTACTTTTTTATGCTACTTTTTTGTGCTACTTTTTTTGTGCTACTTTTTTGTGCTGCTTTTTTGTGTTCTCCCTGCTCATTCTTTAAGTGCCACAAGAAAGAGCCTGTTAAAGACCAGGTTCACTTTTCCCTGTCCACCGGCCTGACGGACAAAGGCTTCTTTTACGATTTCCCCGAAAGTTTCCACGTACCCGGCGTTAATCTTAATATCGTAGCAGTCCCGGTTGAGGTATCCCGCGACCGCTGCCCCTGAAAATATGTCAAAGACTTCTTCTGGCGTGTGCGTTGTAGTTACACCCTCGATTTTTGCCAGAAGCACCCGAAAGCCGTGTTTTTCAAACAATTCCCTGTATGCGGCTTCGGTCTCAAGAAAAAACCAGGGGGCTTTAAAGTGAGAAAAGACCTCTTTTGTTCTCGGGTCTTCTGCTACCTTTTGAACCGCTTCTACGAAGTTGGGGCTGTATACATTTTTAGCAGGCGCCTGCACTCCAATCTTTCCCCCTTTCCTAAGAGCCCGGCAGCAATTGTCAAGCGCCTTTTCAGGGTCGTTGAACCACTGGAAGGCGGAATTACAAAAAATCACATCAAAGCAGGCTTTGCAGTCCAGCTCTTCCGCACTCTGGACCTCATAGCTTATGTCCAGCCCCCTGCTTTTCTCCACCGCTTCTTTTATCATCCCTTCGGAAGGGTCAATTCCGACCACATTCCCCCGGGTAATTTCCATGATCTTTCTGGTAGGTTTCCCGCTCCCGCACCCCAGGTCCAGCACATCGTCAGCGCTCCCTATTTCCAGCAGGTCTAAAAGCAGGTCCGCCGCAGGCGTCTGGACCAGGGAATGGGCCTCGTACCTGGCGGCAATTGTTGAAAAGTCAATCTTCAATCCGTAACCCCCATTTACCTGTTATCTTTTATCGCCATCTTTTATCTGCTTATCCACTTCCCTTTAGCAATATGCAGTCCTTCTTCAATTGGTTGAGATAATTCCAAAATTCCCGGAATACCGGCTCTCTGCATTTATCTCATTCCTTACAGTATTCTCACTCCACGCTCTCCCCTCATCCCGTATTTTTTCTCATTCTCCGATATCCTCGTTCCAAATTTCCGGATATTTACCGATGAACTCCTCCATCATTCCCCTGCATTCCGGCAGGTCCAGGTCGATGACTTCTATCCCATGGGCTTCCATGAATTCCTTTGCACCTTCGAAGGTCCTTGACTCTCCAACCACGACTTTTTTAATTCCAAACTGTACGGCAGCCCCTGCGCAAAGGTAGCAGGGCATAAGAGTGGAATATAACACAGTGTCGTGATATTTTATGATCCTTCCTGCATTTCTCAGGCAGACTATCTCCCCATGAGCAAGAGGGTCGCCGTCCTGGACACGTCTGTTGTGACCTCTACCTATAATCTCCCCGTTCCTGACAAGGACGGAGCCGATGGGGATTCCACCCTCCAGCAAACCGGTTCTCGCTTCTTCTATTGCAGCTTTCATGAATATTTCCATTGCTACTCCTCTTTATCTTTTTCATTTTTGCGTCGGAGCGGATCCGAAAGAAGAGCGTAGAGGTTTGAAGCCTTTCTGCTCTTCAAATGGGTCCTTCAAATTCGAACGGATCACTCGAGAATTTCCTCGTTTTCCGCTCTCCAGGCCGGCTCGTTTATTGCAAGGAAGGTCAGGTTCATGCTGCCGGTATTGAGGGTTGACTGAGTTGCATTTGCAGGGATGTATACCATCTGCCCGGGCCTCAGGTCGACAGGCAGGGCTTCAATGTAGATTACTCCTTCTCCTTCCAGGATGTAGTGGATCTCGGGGTTTTTCATCCTGTGGGGGGCGAGAGCCTCTCCGGGCCTGATGATGGCATGGGCGATGCTGTAATTGAGGTACACGTCCCTTTCATAAAGGTCCGGGTGAAATAGATTGCTTATGAAAATGTTTCCTTCCCGGCTGAAGTGCTCACATTCGTCAAGGTTTTTTGTCAGGATGTAGTCGTCGGCATAGAACCCTGAGCCCACAAGGCAGTCCTCTCCGTTAAGCGAAACTCCTTTGATGAAGGTATATTTGAGGGACGGTTCGACTTCTCCGGGTTTCGGCCAGTAGTATGAAACCCAGCCCTCTCCCTCTTCGCTGAGAGCTGTTTCAATGAAGAGCTTACCAATAGGTTTTCCCATGGAGTCCTGAAGCTCGCTCATGTTTTCTCCTTCCCCGCTAAGATTGGGAGGGTATACGAGGCGCATGCCGTCAGTTTTCCAGACAAAAATGTAAAAGTCATCCCTGAACCACTCACTCTCGGGCTGCCTGAATTCGGGGAATGATTCTTCTCCTTTTTCTTCGATAAGGGCAACAGCATCCCTGACCTTCGAAGCAATATACTCTTTCTGGAGCAGAACTTCACTGGGGGCGTCCCGGAGATTTCCTGCCTGTTCTTCGGCGGCTGTCCCGGTTACCTCCTCAGCCAGTGAGCTGTTCTCTTCATCTGCTACAGGTTTCTCTGAAACGCATCCTGTAGGCATCAGTACACAGGCAAGTAAAATAAGAACACAGATTGTTTTTTTAAACGGATTCATGGGTGCACCTTTTTAATAAATCGAAATCATTAACTCTTTTACTTTTTTAATATATAAACGTAAAGTGAGGTTTTTCAAATGCCTGAAACCAAAAGTGCAATTTCTATAGTCACACCGTTTTCTTTGTATTACTCGGCGTGGCAGAGGATTATGGCCGTGGTGCCAAAAAACAAACTCATTTTACAAAGAAGCGATGATTTAGAGGTTTAAAAAAACAAAAAAAGGTGAGGGTTCACTTCATCCCCGACATAAAGTCAGGGTACCGTGACCCTCCGCACTCCCAGGTAATAACACTAAAAAATATGTTTAGTGTCCCGGTCGATTTACCTTATACTGGTTCTCTGGCTACGTTAAATGGTGTTGTTCCATTGCCCATTACTTTCCAGTACATACATTGACTGTAGTAATTTTTGAATTTGTACCGTATTTATTGGTTGCTGTTAGTTTAACTGTATAGTTTCCTGCGGTTTTGTATCTGTGTAGAGGATTCTGCTTTGTTGAAGTCGTTCCGTCTCCAAAGTCCCAGTACCATTTAGTTGCATTTTTCGAGAGGTCTTTAAACTGCACCATGAGGATGACCTGGCTGCTGAAGTTTGCAACAGGACGTGGTTTTAATATCGGGAGAGGACACACACATTTCCCAACGGGAACAGGAGTGCTTCCTGCAGTCACCGTGGCTATAACAGTGTTGTTTATTGTGTTAATTATAGTGACAGTATTGCTGATAACATTCGTCACATAGACGTATGTCCCCACGCATGCAATTCCAGCAGGATACTGTCCAACATTAATTGTGGCTATAACAGTGTTGTTTATTGTGTTAATTACAGAGACAGTATTGCTGATAACATTTGTCACATAGATGTATGTTCCATCCTTGCTAACTGCAATTCCGGCAGGATACTGTCCAACGTTAACTGTGGCTGTAACAGTGTTGTTTATCGTGTTAATTACAGAGACAGTATTGCTGTTAGCGTTCGTAACATATACTTTTGTTCCGTCCGGGCTGACTTCAACTCCGGTAGGATATTGTCCAACGTTAACTGTGGCTGTAACAGTGTTGTTTATCGTGTTAATTACAGAGACAGTGTTGTTGATGAAGTTAGTCACATATACGTTTGTTCCATTCGGGTTGACTGCAATTCCGGCAGGATAATTTCCAACATCAACTGTGGCTGTAACAGTGTTGTTTATCGTGTTAATTACAGAGACAGTATTGCTGTTAGAGTTCGTAACATATACATTTGTTCCATCCGGGCTGACTGCAACGCCAGTAGGATATTGTCCAACATTAACTGTGGCTGCAACAGTGTTGTTTATCGTGTTAATTACAGAGACAGTGTTGTTGACTATGTCAGTCACATATACGTTTGTTCCATTCGGGTTGACTACAATTCCACCAGTATTGGGCCCTACATCCACCCTGGATGTAGTGTTTGTTGTTTCGTTAATTATAGATATCTCGTTGCTGGTTCCGATTGTTGGTGGAATTATGGAAACTGGTATAGTTTCATTAGTTTCCGGTACTGTTATGTTAACTTCTGGTACCGTTACGTTAATTTCCGGTACTGTTACGTTATCTTCTGGTATGGTTACATTATCTTCTGGTATTGTTATGTTATCTTCTGGTACTGTTATGTTGTCTTCTGGTACTGTTATGTTGTCTTCTGGTATTGTTATGTTGTCTTCTGGTATTGTTATGTTATCTTCTGGTATTGTTATGTTGTCTTCTGGTACTGTTACATTATCTTCCGGTATTGTTATGTTATCTTCTGGTATTGTTACGTTATCTTCTGGTACTGTTATGTTATCTTCTGGTGTTTCTCCATTCGCTGCGCTTACTGCCATGGATATCGCTGATATTGCAAATATTAATGTGAAAACACAAAGTATCTTTTGTGTTCTGCCAGATGTTTGTTTTCCCATTGTATACCCCCCAGACTCTTGCTCAATTTGATACAATTTTGAACTGGTTCTTTGAGCCACTCCCTTCGACAGATTTGCTGGGTAAATATTATTTTACCAATCAATTTATTTTACCAATCAATTATCCAAATTAATTTCTAAAAAAAGATATTATTGGCAAAATTTTATACTTATTTTGTATGGCCAGTGAAAGTTATTTCAAATTGTATCAGAGAGATACTATTATTT
>NZ_JJQL01000006.1:0-23459 GCF_000979975.1 Methanosarcina sp. 1.H.A.2.2 | reverse complement strand
TTCCGAACACAGAAGATAAGCCTGCCCACGTTCCTTACTGTACTGAAGTGTGCGAGCCTTCGGGAACTCTGGATCGCTGCCAAACTCACCCTATACTACTTTAAATCTATTCTGAATATTGTTTTTTCTAAAAATGTTTTTCTGAAATTGTTTTTCTGATATTATTATATACATGACTTCTTTCATATCCCATTTATAGGTAGAATTTGGCGGCCATAGCGGCAGGGTAACTCCTGTACCCTTTCCGAACACAGAAGATAAGCCTGCCCACGTTCCTTACTGTACTGAAGTGTGCGAGCCTTCGGGAACTCTGGATCGTTGCCAAATTCACCCTATACTACTTCAAATCTATTGTTTTTGCTTCTTTGAAATTGCTTTTTTAATGGTTTAGTTATGATTCTTGAACCTTGTTTCTTATGTGAATATCGATCAGAAACATCTATTTCCCTGATCTGAGTTTGGGTAGAAGGAGATCGCGAGTCTTGAGTAGATTCTGGTTTTTAATCGTGAGAAATCTCAAGAATTTGAAATATAGGTTGAATGATCTCTTCAAGATCTCTTCAAGTTTTGATCTGAGATTGGGAACCGGACCAATCATTTTTACATCGTACATATCTTTTTTATTCATTTGAATATCTTTTTGTATATCAGAATAGCCTTTTTAGGGCATTTAAATTCAAAATAGCACTGCCTTTGAATTCAATTTTCATATGTTTTTGGAAAAGGCCGTCTGCTTCGAGCCGTGAAAGTGCAGCTACCTGAAAAATAGACCATAAACGGTTAGTGGGGGTAACTTAATGATGGGATTACGGTTAAATATTTACCTCCAGGCCCCGCACAAAAAGTTTGCGCACAGTCTTCCTGAATAAAGTTACTTCTTTTCTTCCTCTTTGCCGGAACCACTGTTGTTATGGTTATTAACATGGAGTTGCCAGTAGCGGTCGTAGAGGGTAATGTTCAGGGTCAGGAGCAGGATGAAGAAGAGCGTACTTTCTAGGTTAATCGAGCCGTTGTACCTGGGCAGGAGATAGTTAATAAGCAGGACAATGCCCATATTTACTGCAGACATCACGATAAATTCCCTTATGATCGAACGCCAGTGCCTTCCGTGCCGGGTCAGCCAGTGGCTCAGTGCTGTGTTTATCACGACAAAAACAGCTACGATGATAGCTATCTGGAGGTTGTTTGCCCGTACTTCCGGAAGTATCTGGGCGAAGATGATGGTCAGGAGAGATATCAGTACGATCTTCTCGATCACCTGTTTATTAATGAGGCGTTCCTGCTGTTCCTTTGCTGTTTCTGCTCCGGAGGGGACAACCGCCGGGGCGGCTGCAATCGGGGCGGCTGCAATCGGAGCGGCTGCAATCGGAGCAGCAGCTATTTCCAGACCCGGGCGGGTGGGGGGCAGGTCCCGGAGCAGCCACCAGGCCATGCCGAGCAGGAAAGCTGCATAGGCAATCAGGATAAGAGCATTAGAGGGATTGGCTTTTATCCAGTCGGTGGTGTCCAGCTGGGCGACGTGTATCCAGTATTCCTGAGGTATTTTGACGAAGATCCAGATAAGGGCTGCTGCGGTTATCAATTTGCTTTTTGTCAGTACTTTCGGGTCCCATTTAAGGCGGACTGCTTCGTAGAAGATGAAGAAGTACTCGAATGTGTTGGGAAAAATTAGCAGCAGAGGGCGCAGATGTACGAGTTCGAAGATCGCAACGCCGACAAGTCGGTAGTAGAAGAGGAAGCGGTCCAGCTTGAAAGCGTAGAGGTTCGACCAGTTACGGAGGGTCGACAGGTATGTAATAGTCAGGTAATAAATGTCAAGGGCTTTATCATAGCCCTGGTAACCTTCAAGGGGTAGGTTAGTAAACAGCTGGAAGATCGTTTGGTCCACCCCGTCGAGAATCAGGCAGGCAAGCACGCCGGGGAGGGGGTAGCGAGGAATAGAAAGCGGTATTAAGAAGCGGGCCATAACCACCGCCCAGAAGATCAATAAATCCGAAGTTTCTACCATGAAGCCTGATCCCCCTGATCAATTTCAGCAATGCTACATCAGATCTGCTAAACTAGACTATTAATGTAGATTTCTAAAGTAGACTGCTAATTCAGACCCGCTATACCCCGGAAACGAGTCTGATTCACACTCATTTTCTTCAAGCTTTTCTCCCAGTTTCCTTCCGTTTAATCGCTGCCAGAAAGGCTTAGAATTGTAAGATTTTGTAGTATGGTTTCGTGTATTCCTTTATTATATAAATAGCCACATTTCTATAAAAATATTTCATATTAAAATACTTGCTTTGATGCCTTTATGGCTGTCCTAAAGGAGCCTTTCTCTCGAATGGGACGTTTATATCCATTTTTCCTGGCGAAGCATCTGTCTAAAGGTCTCTCTTAAAAATCAATAGTATTTGAGCGCAGTAATAAATGATTCTGGAAAGTATTCAGATTCTAAAAATTAAGGGTAAGAACAGGGATTTTTCTGCACCCGAATTGCGACTCGCCCGAATTGCGCCTCGGCACCCGAATTGCGCTTTGGGATCACAGGAAATCGAAGATTTCCTGGGAGTTGCGATGTAATCGCAACAGTACGCGGTCCTTTTCGCTGCGCTCAAGAGGACTACTTTATAGATATAGTAGTAAACTTCGCTCGCTCAAGCAGACTAATTTATAGTTTATTGCAGTGAGTTTCTCTCAAGAGGACTGAATTACAAATATCTCTGATCCGTACAACCTTATTCTCTATACCGGGTCGTTCCTGCCACGCTCGACGCAGGAGAGCGGTCTTATAAAGAAAAAAGAAGAGCAAAGAAAAGCCAGCGAATTAAAAATATCGAATAAGCTGGAAGAAGTCAACAAAAAACGAACAGATAAAAGCGCCAGAAAAATCCTAATGTCAACGCAAAGAAAATGTATAGAGGAAACCTGTAAAAATACCAACGAAAGCTGAATCAAATTCTATCTGAAATTACTCTCTTTCGAGTCTATTTTCTAGTCGGGCTTTTTTTGTTTTTCTGCTTTTTTTGCAGGGCCGCCAGATTATCTGGAGGAGGAGCTTACGTAGGAGCTTACGTAAGAGCTTATGTATCCAGTGAATTGAAAAGCGGTTTTTGGGGTTAAGGGATGTATTTTCTCAGTTCGGGGGACATTTCTTCAGCAATATTCAGGAGCACCAGAAGAAGGCGCTGGTGCATCTCCCGGAAGCGGATGTCGAAAAAACCAGGGTTCGCAGGGAGGCTGAAAACGCTTTCTGTATCAGGAATGATGTGAAAAATGACGTGCTCCTGTTAAAGCACTCTGTTTTGAGAAAGCGCTCGGTTTTAAGAAGGCAAAGAATCTCTAAAATTCCTGAATTCATGAAGTTGATTTGATCACGAATCTTAATTAATCAATTTTCAGGGGAGCACAACTTTTTAATCTTCTTTCATGTTTTTATGTCTGTTATTTCTATCGAATGATATATGACTTATAAATGATATCTGACTGATTTATGGTCGATTTATGGCCAATTTATAAATTACTGATAATTGACTTACAGCTGATTTATGGTTAATTTATGAATTACTGATAATTGACTTACAGCTGATTTATGGTTAATTTATGAATTACTGATAATTGGTTTGCGGCGGGGTTTAGTGCTGCTGACATTGCTGCCGATCCGCACAACAAACCTGAGTTGATTCACCATGCACCCAAAAACCCGGCAAATCCTTGAAATGTTTGAGGAAATCAATAAAATCCCGCGCTGTTCGAAACATGAAGAAAAGCTTTCCCTCTGGCTAAAGGAATGGGCAGTAGCCGGAGGCTTTGAGGTAAAAACCGATGCTGTAAATAACGTCCTCGTCAAAGTCCCGGCTACTCCCGGGTATGAGAATTCTCCTGTAATTATACTGCAGGGACATATGGACATGGTCTGCGAAAAGAGCAAGGACTCAAAGCATGACTTTTCCAGGGACCCGGTCAGGTGCGTGTATGAAGGGGACTGGCTGAGGGGAGATGGGACCTCAATCGGGGCGGACAACGGGATTGCACTTGCCATGGGGCTGGTGCTGGCCGAGGCAGGGAAGAAGGGGGAAATCGGGCACCCACCTCTGGAACTGCTCTTTACGGTGGACGAAGAGACCGGATTGACAGGAGTCATGGGGCTTGAAAAAGGATTTTTCGAAGGCAGAATTCTGCTGAACCTGGACTCGGAGGATGAAGGGGCATTTATCGTCGGGTGTGCCGGAGGGAAGAATTCCCGGATCACGCTGCCGCTTGAGTGGGAAACCTTTGAATATGGAAAAGGGTGTCAGTTTGGGCTCTGCAAGCTCGTGGTAGAGGGGCTGGAAGGTGGGCATTCCGGAGTTGAGATCCACAGGCAGCGGGCTAACGGGATCCAGCTGCTTGCCAGGGCGTTTGCCGGGCTTCGGGAACAGGTGGGAAAGGAATGCATCAGGCTTGTCTTCCTGAGCGGGGGGGGCACCCATAATACTATTCCGAATTTTATGGATGCTTTTGTGGCTCTGGACAGGGAGAAATTTGAGCAGGCGGAGCGGCTTGTTTCAGAATTTGGGAAAACTTTGAGGTCCGAATATGCGAAAACCGACCCTGACCTTGTTTTGAGTTTCAGGGAAGTTGAAAATGGGATCGTGTTTGAAAATTCCGAAGGGAAGGTTGCCAAAAAGGAAGCTCCTGCAAACCGGGTCTTTTCTTCCGGGACCGAAGAGAAGCTTCTCGGGCTGCTCCTTGCCCTCCCCCACGGGGTCTACAGGATGTCGGACAGGATCCCGGGACTTGTGGAGACCTCAAACAACCTTGCAACCGTGAGGACCGGGAAAGCAGAGATACAAATCATCTCAAGCCAGCGCAGTTCCGTCATGTCCAGGCTGGCTGAAATTTCCGGGAAAGTGGGAGCCGTGGCAAAGCTTGCCGGAGCTGGAGTTGAGCACGAAACCGGGTACCCTGCCTGGGAGCCTGACCTTGAATCAGGGCTGATCTCCAGATGCAGACAGGTTTACACCCGGACCTTCCAAAAAGAGCCTGAGATTGAGGTCGTGCACGCCGGACTTGAATGCGGGGTAATCGGCTCGAAATGCATGGATATGGAGATGATTTCCTTTGGACCTACTATCAAAGACCCCCATTCTCCGGCTGAGAGGATTTTTATTCCCTCGATTGAAAAGGTCTGGATTTTCCTTGAAAATTTATTGAAGAGTTACCACTGATTTAAAGCAGCCTTTAAAGAGTAAGCCGTAAGGACGAGAAGTTGGATAATTAATGAATCCGATTTCAATCTCTCTTTTTGTTTGTTAACCAGCTTGAGTCACCGCCCTCAGAAGCCGCCTCCACTAAGGATGTCAGCCGTTCGCCTTTCCCACTCCCCTTGCTCATGTGTGAACGCACCTTCATAAAGTAAGCCAGAGCTGCGATGGGTAAGGCATAGCCTATCCCATAGACAGCCAGATTTGTTTCCTGCGGTTCAAAGATAATGCTTAAGAAATTAACTCCCAGTACGACAATAGTGAGCCCCACCAGGTTTAACTCCAGTTCCTCAATATCATTTATCTCCAGCCAACCCGGTAAAGGGAGCGGCTGGATAAACAACTGGTAAAGCCCGATGGAAGTAAGGAAGAGCACCGTACCAACCAGGAAAAGATGGACTGTCTCCACAATTTCAACAATGATACTCGCCTCTGGACCTGCCTCTGCCATTCCTGTAATCAGTTCTCCCATGAAGCGAACCAGATCCACGCCGCCTTTAATAAACAAAGCACAGGCGGCAATTGCCAGCCCGATGACCGGAATCAGCACGAAGTAACGCATTCCGGCAATAAATCTCACGACTTTCATGAGCAGATTCCTCCTGTTTACCTGGCGGTATGTTGTCTGGCTGAACGGTTTTGCCTTACCTGACTGTCTCAGAATCCTAAATTCTGGCGTTTTCTTATCCTTCCGTTTTTGATCCGGCGTTACTGCCGACCGCGCGATATGCGATGCCAGCCAGAATAGCTCCGATGATCGGTGCCAGCCAGAACAGCCAAAGCTGCTGAATTGCCCAGCCGCCGACGAATAGTGCCTGTGATGTGCTGCGGGCAGGGTTCACTGAAGTGTTTGTCACCGGAATGCTGATCAGGTGGATCAGGGTCAGCCCAAGCCCTATGGCAATCGGCGCAAAACCCGGCGGGGCACGGTCGTCTGTCGAGCCGAGAATAATGAAAAGAAACATGAAAGTCATCACGAACTCGCAGACCAGTGCTGCGGATAGCGAGTAGCCTCCCGGCGAGTGTTCCCCATACCCATTGGCCGCAAAACCGCTCTCTACCAGATCGAAGCCGGGCTGGCCACTGGCGATTACCGACAGCACGAACGCGGCGATGATAGCTCCTGCCAGCTGTGCGATGATATACGGAACGATGTCCTTTGCAGGAAAGCGGCCGCCTATGAACAGGCCGACCGTGACAGCCGGGTTGAGGTGGCAGCCCGAGATATGTCCGATCGCAAATGCCATTGTCAGGACGGTAAGCCCGAAAGCCAGGGCGACGCCGGCAAAGCCGATGCCCAGCTCCGGGAAGCCGGCCGCCAGAACTGCGCTTCCGCAGCCTCCGAGGACCAGCCAGAAAGTACCTATAAGCTCTGCTGAGAATCGATGAATTAAGTTCATGAGAACCCCCCTTTATTTAATTCTGAGTGCTGATAACTATCCGCTGATTATTGTCTGCTGATATCTATTTGGTTGTGTATTTTTTCCGGCCAACTGGCTTCCGACGATAAACGCTTTGTTCCCCCTGGTCGTTTCGAGCTCCCCTTTCTTCTCGAACAAGCCGGATGTTTGCGGTTCTAAACATATATGCGATCACCGGCTGAACCAGTATTCTGGACTGATATCACAAATTTATTGTTCTGTCATTATCCGTTTCAGTTCAGATTCATTATCTGTTTCCCACTTTCTCACGGATTTTGATTTTTTTGACTTATCTTATCCCCGGCGAATAGGCGGCAGGACATATGTGCCGTCCAGGGCTGCTTCGCGAGGCTGGTACATGCGCATAGCTACACGGAATGGTCCCGCAGGAGCAGGAAGCCAGTTTGACTCTTTCTCGGGCCCTGGCGAATCCTTCTGGAAGTATATGTCCAGGGAACCATCCGGGTTATAGGTCAGGCCGGGTGTGCGGTCGCCAATAGAATAGCGGTTGATGGGATTGGCCACCAGATAGAACTCGGGAGGCTGGTACATCGTCAGGGACCAGAATGCATCGGTGGGAGGTAGCTCGTCCAAATGCAGTATATACTGGTGTTCACCCACAAGCTGGTCGCCATTCCCGTCCAGATCTGCCATCGGATAGACGGCTTCGTAGGCATGATTTCCCCACAGTCCCACTCTGGCAGCGACAGCTCGCATCAAGAAGGCTTGCGTACGATTCTGAAGCTTCCATCCTGGAGAATCAATGGCACCAATCCTGAAGCAGTCGAGGTTGTAATCGAAAATATGCAGGGGGATCACCCACCCGTTTACCGGTTTTATCACCTGCGCATCCGGACTGATAACGGCCTCTAAAAACTCCGTAAACTCGGCAGCACCTGCCTTTAGGGTTTTAGCAAGTTCGGGATCAGGATCCACATAGGGGCTCTCGTCAGCCAGCAGTCCCAGCGGCTCGAATTTCTGGATATAGTCTCTTTCAGCCGCTGGTGGGGGGAATAGCTTCATCCAGGCACGCATCTGCTCCCAGAATTTCAGTTCATCGCCGACACGCTCATCGAAGGGCGCCAGTTCCCAGTCGTCAAATTCTCGTCGGCTGGGATCGGGAACCTCGGGATACAGGCTGAGTGGGGACACCCAGATTTCTTTCTGGATGGCGAGTACATTGGGGATGTCTGCTTCCCCCTCGACAGCCACTCGACCGACGACGACAAAGATATTGGTCGGAGATTGTACCAGGGTCATGCCTTTCGGTACCTCACCGGCCCAATCTGGACCGGCCAGCAGGAACAAACCTTCGTCAGTGCCGGTAGCCCGCCTTCCCAAATAGGCAAAGTTGTTTGTCCAGGCGTCCACGAACTGCATCACGTAGTAACGTCCGCTTGTATCCGGCAGGTGCAGCACCAACGGCTCTCTGGTTACATCCCCTATCAACACGGAGTAGAGGGTGTCATTGTTAGGCGCCACAAATTCGACTTCCGGCCCCAACAAGGCCTTGACGTGCCCAAAGGTATTGACCGGAGCACCAGTCGGGAATTTGCCAGCTGCATGGCCGATCATCATTTTGAGATTGTATACCATGGGATAGCCGTACAGATGAGCTTCTGCTGCTAAAGACAGTTTAACCAATGCTTCGTTACTCATTTTTTGCCTCCTTTTGTTCATCGTTGAATTTCTTACTTTGTCTTCTCAACATCGCCCGGTTTCCAGGTCTTGTCGAAGAAAGGCTGCTCGGGGCCGTAGAAACGCAGATAGACAAAAAAGCCATTGTCTAAAATTGTTTTTACCCAGTTATTCTCATCAACGTTGATCGGCCGCTCCGGCGAAAAAAACAGGTCAAATGAACCGTCAGCGTTTTGCACGACCCCATGAACAGAGCCACGTACTGGAGGCCTGCCGGTGCCGTTATCAAGCTGGGAGCGGGTTTCATTGTCGTACACGGTGGCCGACCAGAAGAGCCTGGCAGGTACATTGGCCGGCAGGTGGAGTCTGTAGCTGTATTGCCCTTCCAGCCAGTTGCCTTCGGCATCTTCATAGGCCCCTACATAGGCCGACCCTGCTCCGACAATGCGCGTGGTCATGGCTCTGGCTGTCCCAATGGCTTCGAAGCCAAAGCGGGTACGCTGGTCGATAATAAGATTGTTGTCCGTATGGAAGGTCGGGTCCTCGACCACAAATATCCACTTCCAGTGCCTGTCTGGATAGGCATACAGCAATTCCTCCGGCCAGCGAGGTTTCCAGGCAATGGTCTTGGCCATCGCCCTCCCTACTGTAGCCGCTTCGGTCAGGATTTTCTTCATGCGCTCATCCGGAGCGAATGGTTTTCCTTTCTCAATGCCAAGGGTGGCAGCCATGCCCAGAAAAGCCATATCCTGCGGCCGGGCCGGTTCATCGTCAATGTAGCGGGCCAGGTTTACCCAGTAGTCGACCCCCTCTTTGTGCAGCGAGTCGATAGGCGTACTTCCCATCTCGATAATCTTAGTCTTACGGGGTGCATCGGCTTCGGCAAGAGGATAGATACGCAGGGTGCGCATATGGTCGGCCAGCACCTTAAAATCGGCCCGGGTTTTTGGAATAGCTCGCAGATACCAGACAGCGGTTCGCGTGTCGGATTGGGCTGCAAAGTATTCCTCCGGCACCTCTTCTTTATAGCCCGGAGGAAGTATCAGAAATTTGCCCCCCTGCATTTTGTCGGGACCAAAAGGGCCGCCGACGTCAACAATAGGCTGCTGCCAGATGTTGTCAATCGGTCCAACCAATTCCGCGGGCACCTCCATGACAATCGGGCCTTCATTGAGGTCCATTGCCCCCGAGATGTAAGGGGTGTCGTTGTTTGCGGTCAGAACAAGCTGCGCCGGAAAAGCAGACTGCTCGTATAACAGGGCGTCAAAACTGCTTGCTCCACGTCTGCTATATTCGTCTCGAATGGCACCAAATGAAGCCATGATGTTTGACCACAAATAGACCTGCACAGCCCGCTGGAAGTCCAGCTCGTCATAGAGTTTCTCCACGGTCTCCGCCGTGGGATAGCCGCTCTGGAACTCAAGCTCACCAAAGCGTGTTTCAATCGTTTGTATAAATTTCTGGGATGTGTTGTCACTCATTTCTGCACCTTTGCATTGAATATCATTTTTGATTAATTATATGCAAATTTCACTCATAATCGACTTTAGTTAATTCCTTTTTATGCTGCTGTTTCGCCCGCCTGCCAAGTTCCCTGGCAAGAGGCGTCATCAGGACCATGGTGATCAGCGGATAAACGACAATCATTACCAGGACGTTGGGATCCTCACTGAAATTCATCGTTGCGACGACTATCGCGGCGGCAATGTTACGCTGCCCGGCACCCAGTGACTGCACTCAGTTGTTTGACCCGCCCAGGCTGCCCAGCAGATAACCGCCGACTGCGGACACAATCACCAGAGCCAGGCTGGCCAGCAACCCGCCGGTGCCCAGCAGGCCCACCACGTTGCTGAAATTCAGCACCACCATCAGAACCAGCAAACTGAAAGTGGAGGCCTGGGTGAAGTAAGGCTGGACGTGGGCGGCCAAATCTTCCCACCGCGCCCGAACAAATAGGCTTACGGCTAGGGAATCAGGATCAGATAGACCAGCCCGGAGGCGATATCCCAAAACGTAACCGAAATCCCGGTTAATAGCAAGGGCAAGGCACCCGGCAGGATTATGATGGTGGCTACCACCAACAGCACCATCAAGCTGGTGGCTGCCGCTTTGTCAATTTTGGCAAACTCGGCCATTTTGGGCAGGCTAGGCGCGCCCGCCGCCAGCGACACCAGGAGCAGCCCTATAGCGATCGACTACAAAGTTTGCCAGCAGCGCCATAATCACAAACCGTGCATTGCGCAAAGGCCCGGTTATCTGGGCAATGGTCAGATTCAAACCCATCGAGATTATCGTGCCGAGGACAAAGACTAACCCCATCAGATCGTACAGAGTATCCAGTATTTCCGCGATTTTCCTTCCCCCCTTTGTTATATTTTAACGCGATACTGGCGAAGGCTCAGGCGAACTGGCCTTCACCAGGACTGCCAGAAAACCATTTATTGACGCGCCATCGCAAAACTTAAGCGCTCTTCGGGTGAGATCAGGTGGTCCTGGTCATCCAGGCCCAGGTCAATCTGCACCCAGTTAACCTCGCCGCTGAATTTGTTTCCGCGCGGGCCGTAATCCGGCGACACCGGCGACCCGGATCCCCTGCCAACATCACAGTCCTCGGTGGAAAAGACCATCATATGCGTCTCCTCCACGCGCCCGGAACCAACATTTTTGCCGTCAATAAAGAGTGTTACCAGGCCGCCTTTGCCGATCCCGCCACCGTCATAAGCAAACTCCATCCGCACCTGGTGCCTACCGGCCGGGACCGGCTGATCGCTCTCCACAAACCAGGTCTTGTGCCCCAGCAAGTTGTAGCAGTACTTGAGCTTGCCCTCTCTGGCATACAGGCTCCAGCCTCCAAACATGCCGCCCTGAGCAACGATCACCCCTTCAGCACCAGAATTGGGCACCATTACATCAGCGGTCACAGAATGGGATTTGTTCTTGATGCTGATAACCGACCATTCGTTTAAGCGCCCCATCCCCCCAAAGAGCAGCTGGGATTTGCCGCGCACCAACTGCGGTCGGCCTGCCAGATCGGGGTTCAGGCGCTCCAGGCGGTCATCCATCGGCAGGACATTGTACCTGGCTGCCTCGATCAGCCACAAAAGTTTGAGCCGTTCCAGTTCCTCCGGCATTTCCCCGGCCAGGTTCCTGGCCTGGCTCCAATCGTCCGGTCCGTACAGCTCCCAGACATCCTCATCAAAGGGAACCTGCGGCAAATGGGCTCGCCAAGAGGCCGTGTGCGGGGTGATGGCCGACCAGCCTTTATGATAGATGCCCCGGTTACCGCCCACCTCAAAGTATTGGGTTTCCCGCCGCTCCGGTGCATAGGCATCGTTGAAGGTGGAGAACAGGCTGACGCCCTCCATGGGCGACTGGGTGATGCCATGCACCTGGGTCGGTTCAGGAATTCCGGCGACTTCCAGCACCGTGGGGGCAATGTCGATCACGTGCATAAACTGGTTGCGGATTTCGCCCTGGGCTTGAATACCCCGGGGCCAGTGCACCACGGTGCCGTTGCGGGTGCCGCCCCAGTGCGAGGCGATCATCTTGCTCCACTGGTAGGGAGTGTTCATGGCCATGGCCCAGCCCACCGCATAGTGGTTGTAGGCCCTGGGCGTGCCAAAATCATTGATGCGCGCCTTCACAATCTCCGGTGCTTCCAGGTCCGGGCGGCCGTTGTGGAAGGTCAGTTCCATAAAGGCTCCGGTAAATGTGCCCTCGGCCGAGGCACCGTTATCGCCGATGATGTAGTAGATCAGCGTGTCGTCCAGAATCTCCATGTCCTCCAGGGCGTCAATGACCCGGCCGATGTGGTAGTCGGTGTGTTCCAGGAACCCGGCATAGACTTCCATCTGGCGTGCCAGCACCGGCTTCATATCATCGGGGATTTCCTCCCAGTGCGGGACTTCTTTGTTCCAGGGGGTCAATTCGCAGTCAGGCGGGACAACGCCCAGGGCTTTCTGACGCGTCAGGATTTCCTCCCGCAGCTTTTCATAGCCCTGGTCAAATTTGCCCCTGTACTTATCCGCCCATTCTGCGGGTACGTGATGAGGGGCATGGGTGGCGCCGGGGGCATAGTAGATGAAGAAGGGCTTGTCGGGCATGAGCGCTTTCTGCTGCCGGATCCACTTGATGGCCTTATTGGTCATATCCTCGGTGAAATGGTAGCCCTCTTCCGGCATCTTGTCCTGCTCAACGGGGGTGGTGCCTTCGTAGATGGCCGGATAGTACTGGTTCGTCTCACCACCCACAAATCCGTAGAAATACTCAAAACCGCTGCCGGTAGGCCAGCGATCAAACGGCCCCATGGGGCTGGTTTCCCAGGGGGGTACTTCGTGACACTTGCCAAACTGGGCTGTAGAGTACCCGTTAAGCCTGAGTATCTCCGCCAGGGGGGCTTTGTTGTTGGGTCGCATGGCGTTGTAACCTGGCGCCGGTGTCGATGCTTCAGTGATACTTCCCATCCCCACCGAGTGGTGGTTGCGCCCGGTCAGCAGCGCCGCTCGGGTGGGTGCACACAGGGCGGTGGTGTGGAAGCGGTTGTACTTGAGGCCGGTGTTTGCCAGCCGCTCTGCGGTGGGAGTATTGGCCGGGCCGCCAAAGGCGCTGGAGGCACCAAAACCCACGTCGTCCAGCAGGATAATCAGCACGTTGGGTGCTTCTTTAGGCGGCCGCAGCGGCTTGATCGGCGGGAATCTTGTGTCAGGGTCCCTGGCATCGTAAGTTGTTAAACCTGCATGCGGCATATCCGGCATTGGAAGGATTGATCTTTGGACTTCGCCTTGTGTACTCATGTTTTATTTCTCCTTTTTCAGTTTGTTTCCTTTTTATGCGGCTGCTTTCGCCCGCCTGCCCAGTTCCCCGGCAAGAGGTGTCATCAGGATCAGGGTGATCAGCGAATAAACGATGATCATTACCAGGACATTGGGGTCCTCGCTGAAATTCATCGTCGCGACGACTACCGCAGCGGCGATGTTACGCTGCCCGGCACCCAGCGACTGCACCCACTTTATGGAGGCGTCCTGCCCGCCCAGCAGGTAACCGACCGCGAGGGCGATCACCACCAGGAGGATGCTGGCGATCAAACCCCCGGAGCCAAACAGGCTGACCACGTTGCTCCAGTTCATCACCAGCATGAGAACCAGCAAAAAGAGTAGGCTGATATTGGATGCCTGCGCAGCGTAGGGCTGGACGCTTGCAGCAACCTCTTCCCAGCGCGCCCGCACGAACAGGCTCAATGCCAGGGGAATTAACATCAGAAAGATTAGGCCGGAGGCAATATCCCAGAAAGTGATCTGGACCCCGGGCAGCAGAAAGGGCAGAATGATGGGCATAATGATGATGCTTGCCACGATCAACAGCACCATCAAACCCGTAGCAGCGGCGGTATCAACCCTGGAGATCTGGGCCAGTTTGGGCAGCGCCGGGGCGCCCGCCGCCAGCGAGACCAGGAGCAGCCCGGTGACCAGGGCTTCATCCAGAGGGATCACCAGGGTGAGGGCGTAGGCCGCCACCGGTATCAAAATGAAGTTTGCCAGCAAGGCCATCATCACGAAGCGTGTATTGCGCAAAGGGTCCGTAATTTGTTTCACGGTCAGGCTCATGCCCATCGAAATCATCGTGCCGAGCACAAAGACAAGCGACATAAGATTGTAAAGGACATCCAGTATTGCCATGATAATTTTTCTCCTTATGCGAAATAATATTTGGCCTTATGGCCGCGATTTCGAAATTTACTGCTCGGTCATCATCCGTTTCAGTTCAGCTTCATCTTCTTTGATCAGTTCACCTGAAACGTCAAGTTCAACCTGCCTGTGAAAGTGAACGGTGCCCTGTATTCTTCGAGGTTGACACTATCGACTGAGTCGTAGCCGCAGCTCAGCCCGATGATGCCAAAGAGGTTGGGCACGGTGTAAGGCAGGTCCCTGCTGGCTACAAGCTCGCTGTTGATGTAGCGCAGGCCCCTGTTCGCCAACCATTCCAGGTTGGGTGTTTCGCACAGCCCCCCAAAAACTGACATCTGGCCGTAGCCCACGTCGTCCAGAATGAAAAATATCACATTCGGTGCACCCTTTCCGGTCCGTGTCGGTTTGGGCCAGGCAGGTGAGGATTCGTCAAGTGTTCCTCCAATAACTCCTGGAAAATGCGTACCGGGCTCGTATTCGATCAATTCAGGTATTATTACCCCCCATTCTTTCAGAACCTGCAAGACCACCCCCTGGCTTGCGGTTCAAATGTTCGGTTTTTAATTAATTAACGCGCGCCTATAAATATAAATGCACTTTTATGTATATCATTATATACATATTGGCTTATTTTCCCGGGTGTTGAAATGAGAACTTTTTTAATGTCCGGGAAGCCCGGAAATGATGCCTAACTTTGCCAGGCCATCCAGCACCAGTTGCACGGCCAGTGCGGCCAGCAGGACTCCAAAAACCGCCTCTGTCACCATTAAACGGGAAGGGTCCAGGTGCTTTGCCAGTTTGTCCAGGTTTTTGAAAACTGCCAGGTCGAGAGCACCCATAAGGAGGACAAGCCCGACTACAATGGCAAGCATGAGCAGCGAGTCAAGCTGGTCGTAAACGGTTACCAGCACGGCAATTCCCGCCGGGTTTAACAGATAGGGCACTGCCAGCGGGTACAGGGCCATCTGCATAGGATCACGGCTAGCCGTTTTTTCGTCGTGTTCCTCTGATTTTCCTGACCCTATCAGCATGTGAAGGGCAAGAAGCATCAGGATGATGCCTCCGGCGATGGACACCGCTCCCGGGGTAAAGTGCAGGAGCTTCATCAGCAACGAACCGAGAAGGACCAGGATAAGGGCAACGCCAACGGCCGTTTTTACCATCTGCCCCGCCACCTTCTTCCGCGTCTCCTCCTCCATGCTTGCTGTCAGGTCCAGAAAAGGTACAAGTGCAATTTTCGGGCCCATACCGATCAGGAGCAGCATAAACAGGTCAAAAACAAAATAAAAATCAAGACTCTCCAGATTCGTTTAGGATTCCCTCCTTTATTTATAAAAATTAATTTCAGAAAGCTTCAAAACTGGCAGCTTACTACTCATTAGGTTAAAACAGACTCCTCCTTCATGCCGACTTTGCCGTGCCGATAGTTCCGCAATAACCAGAGGCCGTAAATGAACAGTGCCAGAGCAAAGGGAAACACCAGCACCCCTCCAAAGGAAACCCGTGGTTACCTCGGTGAGACAGACACAGGCGTTGGGTTCAGGCCAGGCAGGTAACTGTCAGAATTAACTGGTAGGGGTAACAAGGGTGCTTCAACTCCCCGTTTCTGGTGCCTGGCATCAACCCTTAAGTTCCTGATCGGTTCTCTTTCTGTCTCCACATTCAGGTGCTTCCGATTCCCTGCAAAAGCTTGTCCATTACCTGATCGACGGTAAAGCTGGCCGCTTTCTGACGCGGGGGGTACTCTTTAAATGTTGCCAAAAAGTCTCCCACGACACCCTGGGCAGGCACCAGCAGGAAGGCATGGTCGAGGAGCCAGTCGTAGTAAGTGTTTGAGGTCTGGTCCGCTCTTTCATAAGGGTCGGTGCGCAGGTTGAACAGCTTTGGGACGCGCAGCGGGATAAAAGGTTCAGCCCAGACCTGTAAAGTGCCGATGGCACGTTGCTCCATGAAAACAAGTTTCCAGTTATCGTACCTTAGAGCTACCAGGTCGCCGTCATCGGAGAAGTAAAAGAACTCAATGCGCGGGGATTTTTTCTCCTTTCCTGTAAGGTATGGGAGCAGGTTATAGCCGTCAAGATGCACCCTGAAAGTTTTGTCCCCTGCTTTGTAGCCTTTTTTGAGCTTTTCCTTAATATCCGGCTCTCCGGCTGCTGCAAGGAAAGTTGGCAGCCAGTCAAGGTGGCTCACCATCTCATTAGAAATCATGCCTGCCGGAATCCTGCCAGGCCAGCGTACTGCCTCAGGAACGCGGAAAGCCCCTTCCCAGCAGGAGTTTTTCTCGTTTCTGAACGGGGTCATGGCTGCATCGGGCCAGGTGTTCATATGTGGGCCGTTGTCCGTGCTGTAGGCAACGATGGTATCCTCTGCGATGCCAAGTTCGTCCAGCAAATCCAGAAGCATTCCCACCTGCCGGTCGTGTTCGATCATGCCGTCGTGGTATTCCGACTGCCAGCGCCCTGATTGCCCCCTTATCCTGTCCGGGATATGGACCCGGAAGTGCATCCAGGTGGTATTGAACCAGACAAAGAAAGGCTTGCCGGCCGCGTGCTGGCGCTTGATAAAATCGATGGCTGCCTCCAGAAACTCCAGATCTACGGTTTCCATGCGTTTTCTGGCCAGCGGGCCGGTGTCCTCCATGTGTCCGTCGGCATAGCTGTGGATTACCCCCCTGGGAGCATAGTTTTTCCGGAAATTGGGGAAGTCCTCCTCAGGAGGATAATCGGGGTTTTCAGGTTCTTCCTCAGCATTCAGGTGATAGAGGTTTCCAAAGAACTCGTCAAACCCGTGGTTGCTGGGCAGGTGTTCATCCCTGTCACCAAGATGATTCTTTCCGAACTGTCCCGTGGCATAACCCTGAGCTTTTAACAGTTCGGCGATGGTCGGGTCCTCGGACTGTATCCCTACCTTAGCCCCTGGCATGCCCACTTTGCTCAGCCCCGTCCGGAAAGCGCTCTGCCCGGTGATAAACGAAGCTCTTCCGGCGGTGCAGCTCTGTTCCCCATAAGAGTCGGTGAACCTCATGCCCTCATTTGCGATGCGGTCAATGTTCGGTGTTCTGTAGCCCATCAGGCCGTCGCTGTAGCAGCTGAGGTTGCTAATTCCTATATCATCTCCCCAGATGACCAGAATGTTCGGTTTCTTTTCTGCCATTCTTAACCCCCCTGGAATATATTGGTTGATTGATTGGTTGATTGATTGGTTGGTTGATAAATATCTCAAATCAACACTTATTAGCAGTCTTTAGGTGCTTAATTGAACAAAATATGGATTTTTTCTTCTCTACTCCCCACTTTGTTCCTTTCAGAATCGTACAACAGGTCCGGACTGCGGCTGATCCCTATTCTTTATCTGCTTCCGGTCCTTCCTTTCAGGTCCGTTTTTCTTGAGACCGTGACAGCGTTTGAACTTGAGCCCGCTGCCGCAGGGGCAGGGATCGTTTCTTCCTGCCCGGGCAAAAGCGTCTTCAAGAGCCAGGACCCTCATCACCTCTGGTGCCGGGTAGCCCCTGCGTATCAGGCCTGTCATGATCTGCATCGGAAAGTCGATGTGCCGGAAGAAAGCTTTCCAGCCTTCGCAGAGGTAGTTCAGTCCCGGTTCCCCGTCCGTGGTTGTCAGGAAACGGTTTTTAGGACATTCCCCCATGCAGGCAAAGAGCACATCACATTCCCGGCATACCTGCGGGAGAGTGTCTCGTTTATCCTGCCCGAATTTGTACTGCTTTTCCGAAGCTGCAAGCTCGCCTATCTCTTTCTCCATGATATTGCCCAGCAGGTATTCCGGCTCCACAAAATGGTCGCAGGAGTAGAGGTCCCCGTTGTGCTCCAGGGCAAGTCCCATACCGCATGTTTCCTCAAAAACGCACATGCATGAAGGCATCCCCAGCCATCTACGTGCAGAAGCTTCAAAAGTCTGCACGAAGACCCTTCCCACATCATTTCTCACCCACTCGTCAAAAATGAGGCTCAGGAAACTTCCAAACTGTTCGGGTTGCACTGAGCGGTCCGAAACCGTGTTTCCCTTCTGGTAAAGGGTCTGTCCCTCCTCATTGATTCGCTCTACGACCGGAATAAATTGAATCCAGTCTGTCTTTGCTTCATCCCGCAGGAAGCGGTAGACCTCAAGCGGATAATCGGCATTTCTGCGGTTGACAGTGGCCAGGACGTTATATTCCACGCCGTGTTTTTGCAGGAGCCGGAGCCCCCTCATGACCCGATCAAAACTCCCCTCTCCCTTTTTGTCCACCCTGTAGGCGTTGTGAAGTTCACGCGGGCCGTCGATGCTGATCCCTATGAGAAAGTCGTTTTCCTTAAAGAACAGGCACCATTCGTCGTCCAGCAGCGTGCCGTTGGTCTGCATTGTATTTTCAAATGTCATTCCCGGCTTCCTGTACTTTTCCTGCAGCTTGATGGCGCGCCGGTAAAAGTCGATTCCCATCAGGGTAGGTTCGCCCCCCTGCCAGGCAACGGTCACCTGCGGGCTGCGGTGGACTGCGATAAGCTGCCGGATATAGTTCTCCAGCACTTCATCTGACATGCGGAACCTGCTGCCTGGATAGAGCAACTCCTTGTCCAGAAAGAAGCAGTAGGAGCAGGCCAGGTTGCAGATTGCCCCGGTAGGCTTGGCCAGCACATGGATTCTGGGAGGCAGATAGTGTTGTGTCATTTAGCACTTCCTCCCTGCGCCGGGATTCCCAAGCTCAAATTTGAGCTCCATGCTTCGGGCCACGATTCTGATCATGATCTGGACCATACTTCGGGCCACTATTCGGACTTCGTAAGGTCTGCCTGTATTTTCTGTCATTTGAAATTCTCCTTTTGTCCCGTGCATCCGGACCATCTACTCCTCTGCAAAAACTCCCTCCTGGCGTAAGCGGTACACCGTCTGTATCGCTACTGCAGTCAGCGGCACGGCCAGTATCATGGCCAGGGCTCCCCCGACAACGCCGGCTGCGATTGTGACCAGGAACACGACCAGCGGGTGAACCTTGAGAGTCGTCCCCAGCGCCCATGTATTTATGGCATTCTGCAGCGCCCCGTTGGATATGGTCACCGCCACCGCAATAATCAGCGCTGTTTCTGCTCCCCCTGAACCAAAGGCGATAATCACGGCAAAAGCCCCTCCAATGAAGGCACCTATGTAGGGGATAAATGAAGTAAAAAAGTACAGGATAAGAATCGAGCCCACAAGGGGCACTTTGAGGATGATCAGGGGCACGGCCACCACGACCGCCGTAATCGCCGCAGTGAGCGCGGTGCCCCGGAAATAGAGGCGTATTGACCGGCTGATGTCAGCAACGATAGCCGTACCGGTCCCGGGTTTTAACTTGAACTGCCGGGCCAGCCAGACCTCCATTTCAGGCCCGTCCCGCAGGATGAAAAACAGAATGAACACACTGAAATATACCCCAATCAGGAGCGTGGCAGCACTCGAAAACGTGCTGCTGAGGAGCCCGATAATCCCCTGACCCAGCGCAGGCAGGGCATTTGCGATTGCGGTGCTGATGGAATCGAGGGTCTCCTCTTTGACCGGGAACTGCAGCAACCAGGCCTCCAGGCTGTACCAACCTGCTTCGAGCTGGCGTACGATCTCGGCTCCCTGGTAAATAAAACCCCTTATCAGGATAACAAACAGGGCAACGGCACCCAGAAATATAAACAGCATGGTCAGCACCGTGCCGATATTACGGTGAACACGCCGCCGCTCCAGCATGTCTACCAGGGGCCGAAAGACAATCCCTATAACCACCGCAACGAGCAGTGGGACGGTGATACTGCTCACTGTCGCAATGACGCTAAGGACGGTGCTGGAGGCGAGCACGATGCCTAAGAAGAGCCAGCTAAACACGCCGGCACGGCGCAGCCAGTAAGGTGCGCTCCGGGCAAAGTCACTTCGAGGTTGTTTGTCCGTAATGATTCTCCCTCCCGGGATAGGACTGGAAGTTCCCGGATCGCCTGGTTGCCTGCCAGTCCTCTGTCCTATCCTGTCCGATCCAGTCTTCCGTTCGATCTGCCTGGCCAGAGCCGTGTAGATATCGGTTTCGTGGATGGTTAAGCTGTTTACTGCCTTGCCATAACTATCCGCATCTCGGCTTCCTTGTCCTCGATTAGCTTGCCGCTCACATCCACGGTCACACTGTAGATCTTGCCGGTGAACTCAAAGGGAGGCTGGTAGTCGGGAGTAACCGGAGCCCCGGGAGCTGAGCCGCAGGTGACTCCGCTGGTTAGCCCGAGTGCAAGCGGAGTCGTTACCGGGACCTCAGCCTGTCCGACCAATTTCCCGTCTATATAGAGCTGAGCCCTGCCGGGTGCGCCCATGCCCCTGACCAGGTCCGGATTGCCTGTAACTTCGAACTCGAAACGGAGTTTATGCCGCCCCTCGGGAACGTTTTCTATGGACTCGACGTGATAGAGAGTCCTGGATACGTAGTTGTGAACCCAGTGTAGCTTTCCACCTTTCATATAGAATGAATAGCCAGAATCGATTCCGCCGTGGGCGAGCAGGACTCCTTCAGCGCCTCCGGCAGGGATCTCGACATCAGCGGTGATGCTGTGCGGGCGGTTGAGGACCCTGACCGCTGCATTTGAAGGAACTCCCTGAGTTCCTGGATAGTAAGTGTAGCGTGTCCGGTTGGTGGCAATCTGTGGCCTTTCATCTGCAAGGCGCATCACTCCGCGGCCGTCTATAGGCAGCACGTTGTATTTTCCGGCCTCTACATACCAGGTGGCAATCATCTCGATCAACGTCGGCCGGTTTTCCGCAGCCACATCATGGCTTTCGGTCCAGTCCTTCTCAATGTGGTAAAGCTCCCAGCCTTTTGCATCCAGCTCGGCCAGCTTTTCTGCCGGGATCGGTTCCCCGAAAGACTTCCCTGCTTCGGCAAACGAAGGCCCCGGCCAGGGGCATACAGCCCTCCATCCATCGTGGTAAATGGAGCGGTGCCCCATCATTTCAAAGTACTGGGTGTGGTGCTTTGAAGGTGCGTCGGCATCTTCGAAGGTAGGTGCAAAACTGACGCCTTCGATGGGAGCCTGGGTTACCCCTTTGATAACCGTCGGGGACTCAATTCCCAGGCATTCCAGTACGGTAGGTACCATGTCAATAGCATGGGCATACTGGGTGCGGACCTCGCCTCCGGCCTTTATTCCCACTGGCCAGTGGACGATAAAGGGGTCGCTGATTCCGCCGCGGTATGTTTCCCGCTTCCAGCGGCGGAAAGGCGTATCTCCCGCCCAGGTCCAGCCCCAGGCATAGTGGTTGTAAGTTTCCGGGCCCCCCAGCTTATTTAGGGCTGCGAGGTTTTCCTCCAGCGATTCGGGTACATTGTTGAAGAAGAGGTTCTCATTGACTGAACCCGTGGGGCCCCCTTCGGAACTTGCACCGTTGTCGGAAATCACCATGATTAAAGTATTATCAAACTCACCGATATCTTTCAGGAACTGCAGCAGCCTCCCGGTGTGGTAATCGGTATGTTCCAGGAAGCCGGCAAAGACTTCCATCATGCGGGCGTAGAGCTTTTTCTCCTCAGGCGAGCATTCATCCCAGGGTTTGACATCCGGGTCGTGACGGGATAGTTCGGCGTCTTTAGGGACTATGCCCAGTTCCTTTTGACGGGCAAAGGTCTTTTCCCTGTAAGCCTCCCAGCCGTCATTGAACTTGCCTTTGTATTTGTCAGCCCATTCTTTGGGGACGTGGTGAGGAGCATGCATGGCTCCGGTGCAGAAGTACATGAAAAAAGGCTTGTTGGGTGCGACCTGTTTGGCATCGGCAATGAACTGGATGGCTTTGTCCGCAAGGTCCTCATTCAGGGTGTAGCCCTCTTCGGGAGTTTTGGGGGGATGTACGGAGTGACTATCGTAAACCAGCTCAGGATAATACTGGTGCGTTTCGCCTCCTAAAAAACCGTAGAAGCGCTCGAAACCCCGGCCCAGAGGCCAGCGGTCATAGGGCCCTGCTGCCGAGATCTGGTCTGCCGGTGTCAGGTGCCATTTGCCCACGGCATAGGTGTTGTAGCCGTACTCCAGAAGGATCTCTGACAAAAACCCATTCTCAAAAGGTATGTAGCCGTTGTAGCCGGGATAGCCGGTTGAGCCCTCGGTGATGCAGGCCATGTTGTTCGAATGGTGGTTCCGCCCGGTCAGGATACAGGTGCGAGTGGGAGAGCACAGCGCTGTTGTGTGCATATTGTTGTAAACAAGGCCTCCCTCTGCCAGGCTGTCCAGATTGGGTGTATTAATGGGTGAACCATAGCAGCCAAGCTGTCCAAAGCCTGTGTCATCCAGCACGATAAATAACACATTTGGTGTTCCTTCTTTAGCCCGGTTTGGTTCCGGCCAGGCGGGTTCTGACTGGTCTGCAGTCCTTCCTATGACGCCGGAGAAGGAGGTTCCGGGTTTGTATTCTTTTAATGGCATTTATCCTCCGATAATTGCTTGGATTTTCCGGAAAAAACATGAAAACAAAAATGGGGAAAGGAACTGACTTTTCGCTCCTCTCTCCTAATTCATTTTATTCAAGAATCGATATTTTCCTGTTTTACAGGCAGTTTCCGGGAATGCAGGTATCCCCGAGGTGGCGGTTTTCAGGTCAAAGCTTACATTGCCGGAGCTGCCTCTTCTTCTTCGGCGTACATTTCACGCATCTTGTCCTCTTCTTCTTTGGACAGGTTGGAAGCAATAATTTCGAACTTGAGGCCTTTGACAGCTTCTGCTACCTTATCGTGCACGGCATCGCTGGTCAGCAAAAAAAGTGCAGAAGTGCCTTCGGTCACTTTGCTGCGGATCGACTTGATGAAATCATCACTGATACCAATGTCAGCAAAGGAGCCTGACATCGCACCCAGCGCGGCCCCGACGACCAGGCCAAAGATCGGGACCAGGAAGATCAGGCCGAACAGCATGCCCCAGAATGCGCCGCTCAGTGCACCTACTCCAGTCATGCTGGTTAATTGTTTCGTTTTTGGCTTTTTTTTGCCCATAGGCCAGGAAACGATTGCTGCATCCTGCAGGGTGATCAGCTGCTTCTTGCTCAAATCCTCTACCACTTCAAGTGCATGTTCTGCACCGCCTGGAGTGTCAAATTTTAAAACGGTTAGAGTTGCTATATTCAAACCTCCTTTTATATTCACATTTTTTCTTTTTTGCTTTGTTTTTATGCCAGCTCGTTAATCAAGGCGGAACCGGCATCTCCACTATCGTTTTGTAATTCTTGAAAAAGCCGGGGTACCATGTCTTCTTCTCTGGCTTACGCATTTTCTGCTGGCTTAGCAGCAGAATAGTAACCGGGAAAAAGCCTTACTCAAAACCCACAAACCGTTTTGTGCCGAGGGTCGAGGAATAATCACTTCTGACAATCACTTCTGACAGGGAAATTCACAGTATTTTTGTATCCTCTTCAAATTGAGTGGAAAGGTCTGACTTTCAACTCAATGAGCTTTTTTCTCTGATGAGTTGAGCCAGAGATGGCATCTTAAATGTGTTTCC
>NZ_JJQL01000034.1:0-26271 GCF_000979975.1 Methanosarcina sp. 1.H.A.2.2 | reverse complement strand
GTACTGAAGTGTGCGAGCCTTCGGGAACTCTGGATCGCTGCCAAACTCACCCTATACTACTTCAAATCTATTCTGAATATTGTTTTTTCTAAAAATGTTTTTTTGAATTGTTTTTCTGAAATTGTTTTTCGATACTGATTTTTTTATATTACTGTTGTTTTACTTCTTTGAAGCTGCTATTCTTCTTGATCTTGATACTTTGTCTCTCTTCTGGACTATTTTGTCTGTTTCCTGGTTCTTTTACACGGCTTTTCACTATCTTTTGATATGTTTATTCTTTTGAAACCGTTTTCTAAGTTTTATTATTCTGACCTTTTTTCATCCCGTTGTTTTCATCTGTTATTTTTATTACTTGATTTTTATGTTCCGGCTCTCTTTTAGCTATGCTTCTCTAAAAGCGAGTTCGAATCCATTTGAAGTACTTGTTTTCTATTCCTGCACCCTGTCTAAGTTCCGAAGGGTGCACGCTACTTCAACATAAATCCAGGGCTTATCGTAGAAGGGATTCTTATAACCTAAAAATAGACTGAAGTGTTCAGCGTAGATTAAGATATTTAGAGTGAACTGGATAAGGCGTCCAGAAAAATACTCGGAAAAATCTTGAAATTAATGCTCAGGAGAACAGCTAATATAAAATGTTCAGGCAGAACGATCCATATTTTTATTTTTAAAAAGATAACAGGATTAGTAAAATGAAGAAAAGGGATCAGGCAGAAAGTGCCACAATGGCTTCTGCCAGATCTCCGTTTGAGTTCTTCAGGGCTTTCCTGGCATCTTCTTCGGAGACGCCGGTCTGCTCCATTACGAGTTTGATGTCTTCGGCAGGGATTTCCAGAGATTTTGGGACTTCCTTTGCATCACCTACAATCTGATATGTTTCCGAACCCTGGACTGTCATTATAGTGACATTTGCGTTCTCAATAATTATATTAGAGTTCGCAGTCTTTATAATAACCTCTTCAATGTCCTTAAGCTCCTTAACATCAATCCCCATCTGCTTCATCATCTGTTTCATTTTAGCCGGGTTCGTCCCTCGGCCTCCCATTCCTGGAAACATAAATTCCCTTCTCCTTTGTTTTCATTTTTTATTTGCTTCTTCAGGTTCGGGTATTTTTTCATGTCCCTGTGAGGTTTTTGCTTTTATTTAATGGCATCCACCACAGGTACCGCATCCGCCACCGGCACCGAGGTTGCGGATAAGGAAGCCTTTTCCGTTTTCATCTTCAACGTAATCAATGCTGCCTTCAGTGAAGCTGCTCTCGATGTCTTTTGCCATTACCAGCTTAATTCCGTTGCTTTCCATCGTCACATCGTCTTCCTTCACTTCATCATCAAGGGCAAGTCCGTACTGGACTCCACTGCAGGCTACTCCAGCAACAAAGACCCTGAGTGCAAGGTCAGATTTTCCTTCCTGTTCCAACAGTGTTTTCAGTTCTGCAGCAGCTTTTTCTGTTACTTCAATCATTTATATATACCTCTTTTTATTTTTGATAATTTTAAAATACTGAAGACCTTTATTTTCTATAAAATGTCATCCGTTACAGCTTATAGATAACTCATCAGCGTTATATAATCTTGCATCTAATACATATAACGCTTATGCGAGATGGCATCTCTTTTATCTGAAAAATTTTTATCAAATAAGTCTTCGAAGGGCAGATTCCTTCTCCTGGAAATCCGTTTTTCTCCCAAGACCTACATATATCTCATGTCTTATATATTTTCCTTCTAATAATTTCTCTTCCACTTTTTTTCCAGGTCTCTCTTAAAGGAATTCGGCATCTTCATCTATAGGTTCTTCAAGCACGCTGGCATTATAAGCATTGATCTCAAGAGAATTCCGTTTACCCTTCACTTCCCATACAGGAATATATACCAGATCCATGTCAAGTTCTATTTCATCGGCTTTTGGGCTGATGCTCTTCTGTTCATATATAATTGCCTGCCCTTCCAGATTGTTAAAGCGCATCTCACGTGTATTTTCCTGTATTATCAAATCAAGAAGGACTTTCTCTGCCTGTTTTTTATCTACATTAGGCCGCTTTACCTCATACTGCACTGCCGGAATCCTTGTCGGATTCCCAAGACCTTCTATATCAATATTTTCTTTTGACTTGTTCAGAGCATTAAGATAGCCATCCCCTTCTCCTGTAATGCTCATCACTTTTGATCTGAACCGTTTTTCTGCCTCAACACTATAGGAATACTTCCAGAAAGGTACGAATTTCAAAATCGCGTCTTTAGGGCTGCTGATATAGGGTTTTGCAATGATAATTGCCTGATCTTTAGATATCCTGGGTTCTACAGATTGTATGTTCAGCATATCATACGGCTCAATTCTGGAAACCTCGCTATTTTCCAGTCTCTCTAAAGGTTTTCTCTCCTCAACTGGCTTTGGAAGGGTTCTGGGTTCAAAAGAGATTTTTTCTGTTTCTCTTGACATGTCTTGAAGTGGTACAAGTCTCCCATCGGAGTAAAACTCCTGTCTGAAGTCTTCCTCTCCCCAGTTTTCTCTGGTGAGTTCAGGGATAGCTTCTACCTGATTCTGAGATTCCTTTAAAGGTATTTCAGATTCCGTCTGATAAGCACTCGATTTTCTTTCCATATTTGCCAGAACCGCCCTTCCGATCTGGAGAGCCAGTTCGTCTCTGTCCCATATGTATATTCCGAGTTCAGCTGCATATTCATTCAATTTTCCCGACATTTTCTGGGTCATCACATAGATTCCGGTACAAGCTTCTATCTTTTCGGAAAAATATTTTATCTCCTCGTAGTCTGGCTTCAGGGCGCACATGACATAAGCTTGATGCCCATTTTTCTCTACACGGATATCAGACTGACTGGATATTATTACATTGTATCCGGATGATTTGAAGATATCAACAAGGATTTCTAAAAGGTCTTGATTCATAATTCTCACTTTCTTATGTCCTGTACAACTAAAATAGTTTATGTTTACAATTGAAATATAATTATCTTAAAACTTATTATACTGTATACTTCTTTCTATGTTTAAACCCCTCCTTCCAAACATACAACTATATAATTAATCAAATCCTAATCATGTATGTATGAGTGGGATCAGGCTTGGAGCAGATTCATTTTCTACTTATGAAGAAGGTATAAAAAAAGAATGGATTATAGGGGACGGGCTTGGAGGATATGCTTCATCAACAGTAATTGGAGCAGATACAAGGACTTATCACGGACTACTTGTAGCAGCTCTGGAGAATTCTCCAGGAAGGATTTTGTTACTTTCTTCTCTTGATGAGGAAATTTCTATCAATGAAGAAGTCTATCGACTTGCAACCCATAAATATCCGGGCACTGTTTCCCCTACGGGTTTTAATTACCTTTCCAAATTCATTCTTGCTCCCTTTCCCCTCTGGGTTTACCAGCCCGACGTTTTTACCGTGAAGAAAAAGGTCTTCATGGTTCATAATAATAATACGACCTGTATTGTTTATGATGTCAGATCCAGAAAAGAGGGAGCTTTGCTAAGAATTTTCCCTATGGTAAACTCAAGAGATTTCCATTCTACTACTCGCTCCGGAAACCTTTCCTTTTATCAGGAAGCCGATTCTACAGGATTAAAACTGGAAAGTTCGAATGGTTTTTCTTTCTCGCTTTTGTCCAATCTCCAGTACCATCGTAATCCGATGTGGTACTACAATTTTGAGTATGATACTGAAAAGGATCGCGGACTTGCCTTCCAGGAAGACAACTTTAACCCCGGTTATTTCGAAAGCAAACTCAAAGTGGGAACTTCCCGTTTTTTTATTGTTGCTTCAACCGAAGATATTTCTTCTCTTACTCTTGAGCAAGTTGAGGAACTCTATACAAGGGAGGTCTATCGGCAGAATCTTTTTGCTTTTAATTCAAGGCTTACCGAACCTTTCGCCCTTAAGCTTCTAAGGGCAACTGATTCTTTTATTGTGAAGAATCCCTCTACAGGCAAGAAGTCGGTAATTGCTGGATATCACTGGTTTGCTGACTGGGGACGGGACACCATGATTTCTCTGCCGGGCCTTCTTTTAGTTCCCCATCGATTTGATGAAGCCCGGTCCACTCTCAAAAACTTTGCAAAGCACTGCCGGAGGGGATTAGTCCCTAACACTTTCCCGGCTCTCGGAGGAGAGCCAGTCTATAATACCGTGGATGCTTCTCTCTGGTTTATTCATGCCCTTGGCCGATATTTCGCATACACAAAAGATTTACTGTTTCTCTCTGATGTTTGGGATACTGTAGAAAGTATCATAGATAATTACCGTAATGGCACAGACTTTGGAATCGGTATGGACTCTGATTATCTTATTCGGCAGGGTCCTCAACTGACCTGGATGGATGCTAAAATAGAGGATAATCCAGTGACTCCAAGGGCAGGTAAAGCCTGTGAGATCAATGCCCTCTGGTATAATGCTCTGAAAATTGCTTCCAGACTCGGAGGTCTCCTTGGCAAAGAAACTTCTTCATATGAAACTCTTGCAGCCGGGGTGGCATCTAACTTTGAAGACGTTTTCTGGAATCCGGAGACTAACTGCCTCTATGATGTCGTGACTGAGGATGAGGCGGGAAATCATATTAAAGATCCGTCGATCCGCCCTAACCAGATTTTTGCAGTAGCGCTCCCTTACACAATGCTTTCTTCTGAGAAAGAAAAGGCTATTGTGGACAGGGTGGAAAAGGATCTGCTCACGCCTTTCGGGCTCAGGACACTTTCAATGGATAATCCCTCTTATAGGGGACGCTATCAGGGAGGGCCTCAAATAAGGGACATGGCCTACCACAACGGAACCGTCTGGCCCTGGCTTCTTGGGTCCTATGTCAAAGCCTACAGGAAAGTACACAACTACTCAAAAGAGAGCCTTGAAGCTATGCGTTCCCTCCTCAAAGGTTTTGATATGCATCTTGAAACGGCAGGTGTCGGCACTATTTCCGAGGTATTTGATGGGGATTTCCCTTACTCTCCCGGGGGCTGCATTGCCCAGGCCTGGAGTGTTGCAGAGATTTTAAGGGCATATGTTGAGGATGTTCTTGGGATCAAACCGTGAGAACAGAACTTCTGGTTTTTCAGAGGTTTTTTAAAAAAAGGAAATATTTTGTCCCTTTAAGGGACATGAATTTTAACTTACTGTCTTTTTAATTTACTTTTTTTCAGGCTCATTTTTTGGATTTAAGTATATGTTCCTGTTCCAGATGCGGGGATTCCGTCCCATGGGATTTCATGACTCACACCGTTCACTTCGAAAGTGAATTTCAAGCTTGTTCCTTCTATGGACTTGACTTCATCTGAGTATACTATTACAGTTCCGGTCGAATCTGTTACAGCAGAATCCAGATCGCTACTTGCACCGCTCCAATGTCCTGAGACCGTGGCTCCTTCAACAGGGCTATTGCCACTGTCCTGAATGGTTACGACTGCTTTAGCAGAAACAAAATTGTTTTTCCCGGCCATTCTGGAACTGGTTTCCACACTCACATCAGAAACATGGATTTTGTTTTCTGAAGAGGCTTCAGTAACTTCCACGGTAGCCGTGTCAGTTCCCACAGCATTTTCATTGTCCATTACCGTGAGGGTAACTGTATAGGTTTCAGCAGTGGAGTACGTGTGTTCCAGAATCACACCTTTATCCCTGTTTCCGTCTCCGAAGTCCCATTCATATGATCCAATGCTCCCGTCAGAATCAGATGAAGCTGAACCATCAAATTTTATTGCAGTTCCTGCGATTCCAGTATACGGGCCTCCTGCTTCAGCTACTGGTGGGTTGTTTCCAGTCGGCTGGCCTTGAATGGAGTCAAGGGCAGCTTTTGCGTTCACGAGCCCATGTCCGTAATACATGTCCCAGTCCGAAGTAACCGGGTTTGTTGCTGTATTTTGTATTGCATTCCTTACATCATCGGGTGTAGCGCTGGCTTTTGCGGATATTAATAGAGCGGCGACACCTGATACATGCGGGGTTGCCATTGATGTGCCTGTGTAGAAAGAGTACCCCATGTTTGTGGGTCTAAGGCTGAATGTATTCTGAAGGATTCCATCGATGAATCCGTCTCCGTCACGGTCAGTTCCATCACCACCTGGAGCCACAACGTCAAGAGCGTCTCCGTAATTTGAATAATCTGACCGTAATCCTTCAGAGTTGGTGGCACCAACTGCAATACACCTGGGATAAGCCGCAGGATAACTTACTGTGCCTGCTCCATCATTTCCTGATGCAGCGACGATGGTAACTCCTTTTTGATATGCATATTCGAGTGCATCATCAAGGCCCTTTCCCGGGTAATATCCAGGAGGGAATCCGAGGCTCATGCTTATAATATCCGCTCCATTATTGGTAGCGAAATAAATGCCATCTATCATATCGTCTAACTGACCACTACCTTTTTTGTTGAGCACTTTAACGGGCATTATGGAGCAGTCATAAGCCACGCCTGCGACCCCTATGTAGTTATTGGTACTCTGGGCTATGGTTCCGGTGACATGGGTTCCATGTCCATTATCGTCGTTTGCATGGGCATCGTTATTGACAAAGTCGTAACCTGAAACAAAATCTGTGTTTGCAAGGTCCGGAGCTACAATATAAGAGCCGTACTTTTCGTATGCTACGCCGGTATCAAGTACTGCAACGATTACTCCTTCTCCTGTGGAAATGTCCCACGCAGGCTCGAGATTTATGCCCCCGACTCCGTTCTTGAAATTCCACTGGTACTTATATAATGGGTCATTCGGTCCCATAAATGCGTAAGTGATGGCATTGGGTGTGGCATATTCAACGTTGGGGTTTTTTCTGTAGATCTCTACCATTTCTTCAACGGTTTTTGTCTTCGGGATTTTCAATATCTTGAATCCCGCGTAAGGGCTGGTGTAAGTTACCTGCGTCCCGTGTCCGACATTGATGTTTTTTATCTTTTCTTCGGAGACGCCGGGATTGAACTTCACAAGGATTTCTCCGGGTACATACTTCTGGTCCCCCGGCACGTCGATAGTTAGCTTCTCATAAATATCGTAAGGTTTGCTGTCCACTGTATCCAGTGCAGAGACTGGAATAATTGACCCTATAAGTAATCCGTATAGTACCAATAGGGGCACAATTTCACTCCTAAGTCTGAAACTCATCTTCTCATCCACGGGTTTGATATATAGTTGCTATGAATCCGTTTTTGTTAACAATTAAGTGCCAAACTTTTTTTCTTCTATGAACTTTTAAGCAGAATACAATATATATCTTCGTAAATTTTATTACTTATTTTACATAATTGGAATATTATCATTCTTTTTCAGAGTTGGGTATTTATTCTCAGGATGGTAGACCTCCCTTTTTATACTAGTTTGGTAATCTATCCCCCATGATTGACTTTGATACCCTTAAATATGAAAACGGCCTGATCCTTGCCGTAGTTCAGGACCAGGTTAGCAGGGAGGTTCTGATGTGCGCCTATATGAACCGGGAAGCCCTTGAAAAGACTATAGAGACAGGAATCGCTCATTTCTGGAGCCGTAGCCGGAAGCAACTCTGGAAAAAAGGGGAAACTTCGGGAAATTTGCAAAAAGTGAAGGAGATCCGGATCGATTGTGACATGGATTCCATTCTCCTGTTCGTTGAACAGATCGGAGGAGCCTGTCACATGGGGTACAGGTCATGTTTCTACCGAAATCTCGAAGGAGAGGTTGTAGGAGAAAAGGTCTTTGAGCCTGAGGACGTTTACTGAGCCTCCCTTATATTGCTTCCCTTATATTGCTTCAGCTATGTTTACTGAACCGTAATATTCTATTTTTTTTTTTTTTCCAATTTTTTACATTGGTCGTCCCTTGTTATGTTGTTGATGTTTTGAAACACCTATTGTCTTTCTTAAAACCCTGTTGTTAGAGGTCTTAATTCTGAAATACAGTTAGCTGTTATTTCTTTTTGAACTCCCAAGGACACGTTAACTTTCCTTTTTTCTCACATTTCTCGCTAGAGGAACTACGCTTTCCATGAGCTATTTCATGGAAAAAATATTGGAGTATATTTTCAGGGGTTGTTGAATAAAAACATAGTTTTAAATAACTTATCATAATTTATCATAAAAAAGCTTTGAAGCCTGAAAACAGAGAGCCTGATTCGGGATAGAAATTCCAAACGGGATTCCGTGCGCATCCCCACATAAAAGAGGTAAAAAATGCATCTGCCAAACCCCCATAAACAGCACCCAAGAGTCAGTAAAAAGGCCTGGATATCCGAAACTGCAGTAATAATCGGAAACGTAAGTATTGCAGATGATGTATTCGTCGGGCCCAATGCAGTCCTCAGGGCAGACGAGCCCGGATCATCCATAACCGTTCACAGCGGCTGCAATGTACAGGACAATGTCGTGGTCCATTCCCTCTCACATTCCGAAGTGCAGATCGGCAAAAATACTTCCCTTGCTCATGGCTGCATTGTACACGGGCCCTGCCTGATTGGAGACAGCTGCTTCATAGGGTTCGGGGCAGTGGTTTTTGACTGCAATATTGGGAAAGATACGCTTATCCTCCACAAGGCCATTGTTCGTGGAGTAGAAATTTTCTCAGGCAGGATGGTACCCGATGGGGCCGTGGTCACCAGCCAGGACTGTGCTGATGTTCTTGAGGATATCACAAAAGACCTGACCGAGTTCAAAAGATCGGTTGTCAGGGCCAATATTGACCTTGTGGAAGGTTATCTAAGACTTAGAGAAGAGAGCTGAAGGAAAAATACTGTAAAAGGTAAAAATTATACCATCCGGAATTATCCCTTAGGAAGAAAAAGAAGTGGTTCAGATAGAATGTATCTGACCAAAATTAAAGGTATTTTCCCTCCAGCTTTTCCAGAATCTTTTTTCCTTTATCCGTAAGCATGTATTTTTTCCAGGTCGTTTTCTCAGGAGTCAGGCACTCGATTAAATCCCTTTCCTCAAGTTCTTTTAAAGCGCGACTGATATTTTGTGTAGACCTGCTTGCTTCATGGGCGATATCCGAAGCCCTCACTGCATTATGCCTTTTCATGGACTCCATAAGTATCAGGCGGCGGTCAACGCTGATAACCCACTTTATCAGTTCGTCTATAGAGTTTTCAGTCATGTAAGTCAGATTCTCCAGCAAAAGCTTCCTACTGAGATAAGCAGTCGCATAATATTTAAAATTTAATCACTCTGTCACGCAATCTAGACAAGTTCTTTTCTATAATTTTAAAGCTTTTCTGCAAGCTCCCTGTTTTTCACTGCCATTAGCTGGACAGCTGGAATTGCGGTATTATCCCCTTCTTCCGATCTCCATGCAGGCGAGTGTAACAAAAAAGACGTAAGATGACAAATATCTGTTGCACAGAAATCCATAAAATAATAAAAAAGTAAATACAAAAAAAAGAAAGGAGGAGTTCAGGCAAACTTTGCAAGAATTGCCTTAATATCCTCAAAGACCACATTTATATCCTTTGTACCATTAAGGGTGACAAGGATAACTTTTTCTTTATAGTAGTTGATAAGCGGCTGGGTCTGCTTTTTGTAGACATCCAGACGGTTCTGGACGGCTTCTGCAGTATCATCGACGCGCTGGAAGATCTCGCTGCCGCAGCTGTCACATATGTTGTCTTTCTTTGGCGGGTTGGAGGTTACGTGGTAGCTTGCTCCACATTTGCACATCAAACGCCCGCTTATTCTTCCTACAAGCACTTCGTCAGGTACCTCAAGGTTGAGGACGACATCGATGGGCTTGTCAATTTCATCAAGGATTGCTTCCAGGGCATCAGCCTGGGGGACAGTCCTCGGGTATCCGTCAAGAATGAAACCTTTTTTGCAGTCTGCTTCTGTCAGGCGGTTTTTAATTATACCAATAAGCACCTGATCAGGGACAAGTTCTCCCTTGTCCATATATGCTTTGGCTGCAAGGCCCAGTTCCGTTCCTTCTCTAACATTTGCCCGCAGTATATCCCCTGTGGAAATCTGCGGAATTCCATAGAAATCAACCAGTTTTTTGGCCTGGGTACCTTTGCCGGCACCCGGGGGGCCGAAGAGTATTATGTTCATTCGAAGATCCCCTTTTTGTGTCCTTTTATTTGATTGTTTTCCTTTCTGACCGATCTTTTTCAGTTATCTCTGCAGTTAGAGGTTTACCCGCCCTTACTGCTCCCCGAAGAAGGAACGAATCATCGGGTGCATCTCCATCATCTGCTCGGAAGCGATATCCTCGTACAGACGGTACACAATGCTTACTGTAAGCAGCAGTCCGGTACCTCCGGCACTTCCGAGAGTACCGAGTAGACTTGCAACCAGGGTGAGAACCCCAATGAAAGCTCCTCCTATCACGGTAACCTTTGGAATATAGCGCTGCATAACCTTTTCAATACTGCCGATGTTCCGCCTGAAACCAGGGATCTGCATTCCGGAATTGAATATCTTCTGGGCTGTGGGCTTTGCACCCATGCCTGTGGTTTCTATCCAGAAGAGGGCAAATATAATCCCGCCTCCGATCAACATTATGGCATCCATAAAGACGTGAAGGGCAATCTGCCAGGTAGCTGGAGCAGCTACCCCATAGGCTGCAAAGGATTCCCGCACAAGGGACGGTATCCAGTCATATGGGCTGTGTATGGGAGCCAGGTAATACATGATTCCGTTCAGTGGCTTTGAGCCGCTGAATTCTCCGAGGAAGGTAATCCCTCTGCCGGAAAGGATGATCCCGACCATCTGAACGTTAGCCTGAAGAGCCCTGACAAGGATCATGGGCAGGACTGATGCGTATATGAGTTTGACAGGGAAGCGTCCCCTTGCCCCTCTAACCGCACTGTGGGCGAGAGGGATCTCAATTCTCGTACTCTCTACATATACAACAAGCAAGAAGATGAGAACCGTGCTCACGAGAGCGAGGATTCCTCCTCTGACCAGCAGGAACATCAGACCTTCACCGGAGAAGAGATAGTCTGCCCCGGTGTTCTGGGCAATGTAGATCCATTTGGGAATGAGTCCGACAGGAAGCCCTTCCTCAAGTTGCCAGTTAAAGATACCTGTAACGATCTGCTGGGAGATTCCTGCAACGATGAAAAGCCCAACTCCTGACCCGATACCCCACTTGGAAATCACTTCATCCATGAAGAGGATCAGCATGCCTCCGATAAAGATCTGGACAAGGAGCAGTAAAGTGATCACTCCCAGGCCTACACCAAGAGTAGAAGCAAGCCCCGGATCCGGCTGGATGTATCCGCCAAGAAGCTGTGGTAGAGCTTCCAGAAGGATCATGACAAAGACAAGGAACTTCTGGGCTCCCTGAAAGAATGCCTGATCTTTGGGGTTAGAAAGGTCCATTTTTATAATGTCTGCCCCAACAAGAAGCTGCAGAATAATAGAAGCCGTGACAATTGGCCCGATACCGAGAAGGACTAAAGATCCAGAAGCCCCGGCAAAGAAGGCACGGTAAGATTCAAAAAGGTCAACAGAATCCTGAGACATTCCGAAGAGCGGCACATTTGCAAGAGCAAAGTACAGCACCAGAACTCCCAGAGTCCACCAGAGTTTATCCTTAAAGTGGACGTGTTTTTCCGGACTTGCTACTGCGGGTAACTTGTTAAAAAACGGTTCTAATGTATCCCTGAGAGTCATCGATTACACCATTCAAAATATACATTTATTTAGACTATAATAAATATTAGATTATGTTTTACCGTAAGATAAAAGGTATATAGCACATCTAATATAAAAAGTTACTAAAAGAATGAAATAAGTAGGGTCGGGATGACACTACTTATTCGGCATCGATGCAACTTCCACCAGCGTTTTCTATTTTTTCGCGGGCAGAGGCTGAAAATTCCTCTGAAGTGACCACAAGGTTCTTCATGACACGTCCGCTTCCAAGTACCTTCTCGATTCCGAGATTTTCAAGGTTAATGTGGTATGCGCCGTCCTTAACTTCCGCAAGCCCTTCTTCAACAAGATAGGGGGCAAGTTCGTCGAGCTCTCCAACATTTACTATGGAAACGTCCTTTGATATTCCATCAGGGCGCTTGAATCCGTGCTTACCGTAGCTGTACCCACGCATCATAGCTCTTACGAAGTGGTGTTTACAGCCACCGGCTTTCCCACGGCCTCCGCGGTTTCCGGCTCCACGCCTGTTTTTATGGGTCCCGCCTCCGCAGGTCCTGGACCCTCTGAACTTCTTAGTATCCATTTAAACCACCTTATCTCATCTTGTGCAGAAGCACGTTGATATTTTCATCGTGGTTTCCGAGTACGCCACCCTGCTGTACTGTCCTCTTAATCCCAGCATGACCTTTTCTGGCCGGGTGAAGCCTGAAAACAGGCTTCAGTTTTGGGACATCCTTAAGGGAGGCTTTCCCCTCGACAACGGCTTCTGCAAAGGCCTGTATGGAATCATAGTCCGTGTTTTCACGGATGTATTCTTCTGTGAGGCGGGTGTCGCCTTCAAGCCTTCCGCGGTTTTCAAGGACTTCTGCAAGGATTTTTGCATCAATCTTTCCGTATGCAACGTAGTCCTTCACTTTCTGGACCATACCATTGTAATGAGGGTTTTCCGGCACAAACACACAGTGGTTAATTTTGTGCAGGCGGAGCATCTTCATGGTATCCTCAATGGTATAGCGTACGTTGACAGGACCTCTCATTCTCACAACTGCATACATCTTAGACTTCCTCCTTACCGTAGTACACAGGCAGCCTTACAATGTTGACCTGGTTGAGGGCATCGTAGGTAGCCTTTGCGAAGTTGAGGGTTGTCCTGGTAGTTCCGAAGGTCTTGGTCCATACGTCTTTAATACCGGCTTTCTCGAGCACTTTGGTTGCAGTGTTTCCTGCGGCAATCCCGAGTCCTCTTGGAGCGGGGATGAGGGTCACACTTACACTGCCTGCCTTTCCTGTAACCTCGTAAGGTACGGTGTGCGGCAGCCCACAGGCACATTCCCAGGAACCGCAGCCTCTGCGGATATAGGTAATGTTAAGCTTTGCAGCGTCGATTGCCTTGCGGATTGCAGGTCCGACCTGCACGTCCTTTGCCTGTCCAAGCCCTACATAGCCGTTTCTGTTTCCTACGATTACGGTTGCTCTGAACTTTACACGGCGTCCGGAGTCAGTCATCCTCTGGACCATGTTGATGTCGAGCACCTCGTCTTCCAGGTCAGGAAGCAGCATATCAATTATCTGGGGTTCCCTGATAGGCAGGCCTGACTTGATCGCCTCGTCCATGGAAGCAACCTGTCCTTCAACGACTAATTTTCCAAGCCTGGTTTTCGGAACCCATTCTTGATCGAATGCCATTTAATCACCTTAACTAAACTCAGCAAAGATTTTCTCTTTGGTTGCTTCAAACTGCTCTGGCAGGTCTGAGCTCTCTTCTCTGTATTCGGCTATGTGCTCTCCGCGGATCCTCTCGTCCGATGGGAACACTTCCGGGCTGCAGGGGATTTCAAAACCAGCGTCTACCATCCCTTTGAGGGCGGCATAGACTCTGGAACCTGCAGAGGAAGCCTGGAGGCCTATGTCCAGAATTCCACCTTCATAGCCCTTCTGCAAACTCTTCAGCCCAAATAAGAGCCCTGTAAGGTATGCAGCCGTTGTGTTTCCGGTAGCTCCTGTGTAACCGTACTTTGCGAGTTCACTTGAAACGGCTGAGGAATAAGTTATGTCCCCGTCTGCTGTTGGAGCTATTAACTGGATCTGAACGTTTCTTGCACTCTTTCTTACAACCACACGGTCCTGCTTTGAGATTAATAATTTAAGGCGGAGGTGGTAGTTGGTGCGTCCTTCTCTTCTTCTTCTAAAAGGAACCTTATATCTTGGTCCTGTTGCCATCTTCAGCTCCTCCTGATTATTCTTTCTTTAATAGTTTTTCGGACTCAAGGTGGGAGTTAAGGTGAGAAACGCTTCTGTATTCTCCGCCTTTTGCCTTTCTGTAGAGTCTACAATACACTGACTTGTCAAGTGCTCCGTCTGTACGCAGCTCCTTGAGTCTGTTTCTAAGAGCCCGGATCTTTTTTATCCACAGCTCTTTACTTGGGGTACGGGCTCCTTTCTTACCCTTTCTGGACCCATGTCCCTTGCAGTGCCCATACTTACGTTTGACATCACGGGCTCTGGCTCTGCCTCTGCTGACTCCTTTTACAGGCTTTGCCTTAATGGTGCCTTTCTCAATGAGTCCGCGGATATCTTCTCTTGTGATTGCGGAGGCGATTTCTTCGGATGCTTCGGGGTTAAGCCATACCCTGTCAAGCCCGCATTCAAGAACTTTGGAAGCCAGCTTCCTCTGGTTGAACAGGTCTGACATTTTATTCACTCCTTCCAGGGTTCAGTACTTTAATCCCCAATTCTTCAGCTTTTGCGAGAATAATGGCTTTCTTTTGTGCGCCTATTGTCCTTGCTATCCTGATAGCCTCGAAAGACGGATCAATAAGCTCAAGCTCCGCAATGCTGGAAATAAGAACATCAGAATAACCCGAGGGGTGCAGACCTTTGACTGCAGCAGGGCTTCCGTATCCTACCTGAGCATGAGCACCTTTTGAGACATACTTTCTGCGCTGTTTGCCCTGCAAACCTCTCGGACGCCTCCAGTTGCTGTCAAGCCTTTTGAACTTGTGGCTGCAGGTTCTCTTGAACTGGGGCTTCTTCCCCTTCTGAACCTTTCTCACATTGAATAAGCGCTTGGATTCAGGATCCATATCAAGGGCGGAAACTGAAGTACTTTCAACTTCATTGAATTCTTCTGCCATCATAACCACCTCAGGGCTTCTGCACTATGTAGATTCCATCCTGGAAGATCCTTGGATCGAATCTCTTAATCTTGGTTTTCTGTTCTATGTTTGCGGCAGTCTGCCCGACATCTTCCTTGTTGATTCCGGTAACTATGACCTCGCTCCCGCTTACCTTAACCTTTGTCTCGCCAAGTATCTTAGCAACTCTTGGTTTCTTTTCTCCAAGGAAGTTCCCGATTACGAAGGTTTTACCTTCAACTTTTACCTGCATCGGGAAGTGAGCGTACACAATGGTCATCTTACACTCAAAGCCTTCATTCACGCCTGTGATCAGGTTTTTGATGTGAGAGGTAAAAGTACCTACCATGGCTTTCTGCTCTTTCCTGGAGGATTCTGCATCCACCAGTACTTCTTCTTCCCTGACTTCTATCCTGATTCCGGGGTACCAGAACTTTCTTTCGACAGTTCCCTTCGGACCCCTGGCAGTGAAGACATCCCGAGAGAGAGAGACGGAAACTCCTTCAGGAATCTCTATTTTTCTTGCAATTTCCTTAACCATTTCCTGTTCCCTCCTCAGTACACATAAGCAAGAAGCTGCCCACCGATCTTCTTGTCACGGGCCTCGTACTGAGACATGACCCCGCTTGAAGTGGTTACTATAAGGGCACCAAAGTTCTTTGCTGGCAGGAACTGCTTTTCCCAGCGTTCAAAGCTGGCAGTTCCGACGGAGTAACGCGGCTTTATTGCACCGCACTTGTTGATTCTTCCCACAAGGGCAACGCTATAGATTCCGGCTTTTCCATCGTCGATAAACTCGAAATCTCCAATGTAGCCGAGATCCTGCATAACCTTCAGGACGTTACCAATGTTTTTTGAAGCAGGCCTGATAATACAGGAGCTCTTCCCAATGACTTCTGCATTCTTGATGGTGGAAAGGGCGTTTGCAAGAGGATCAAGTAATACCATTTAAATCACCTTACGAATACTTCTCAAAGCCCATCTCGTGGGCAATCTCTCTGAAACAGTGCCTGCAGAGGTAAATGTCGTATTTGCGGACGAGCCCCTGTTTTCTTCCACACCGTTTGCATTCGTTTACTCCTCTTCCGGACTTGTTTATTGTATCTGTCATTTACATGACCTCCACGCCATAACTTTCGTTAAGGAAGGTGATCGCATCGTCCACCGTGACCCTGTGGCCAGTCGGGATCTTTCGGAGTGCAATTCTCCTCTTGCAGATCCTTTCTCCCGGGCGCTTGAGTACAACAGTTACATCCATTCCGAAAACCCCTATGTTAGGGTCGTATCTCATACCCGGAAAGTCAGTATGTTCTTCAATTCCGAAAGAGACGTTTCCGAGGGAATCAAACTGGGACCTGCTCAGGGTCTTCTCGATGATTCCGAGAGAGGTCTCAAGGAACTTCTGGGCTGTCTGGCCTCTAAGGGTTACCTTGCAGCCGATGGGTTCGCCTTTTTTGATTGCGAAAGCAGGAAGAGTCCTTTTGGCAAAGCACCTTACGACTCCCTGCCCTGTGATGGTCCGGAGGATTTCTTCGGCATTTACCAGGTGCTGGCCACTTTCTCCAACACCCATGTGGACAATTACCTTTTCGACGACCGGTGTGCGCATAGGATTACTCACTCAGCTCACCGCCAAGCCGGATTTCAGGTTTGTCCTTGCCAATAACGATTACGTAGTCTTCGATTGTTTCGAAATCGGTTTCTCCGGAAATCATTACTGTGTTGTGCCTGGAACTCTTAACTTCCCGGATCTCCATAATCTTTCCGGTTTCTCCTGAGTGCTGGCCACCTACAACCATTGCAAGGTTTCCTACCTCAAACTTCAGGTGTTTTACTACCTGTTTGTCAGGAATGGAAAGAATCAGGGAGTCCTTTGTCCCGTATTCATTGGAGCCAATGATATTGGTTCCGTCATTGAGGTTAAGCTGTACTTTTCCTCCCTTGACGGTTGCCTTGTTGTTGATCCTGCAAAGCTTGTTTACGTTAGTTTCGTTGAGCTTGTGGAGGGTCAGACGTCCCTTTTCATCCTGGAGCATCCTGTATGCTTCATTTACGAGAGGGAGTGTAATTACATCAAAGAGACCTACCGGGAACCTGAGGTCTTTCCGGGGAATTCCATCTACAAGGACTTTTCCTTCGGAGAGAACCCTTTTACCTTCTCTGCTGTTGTCAACAAGTTTGAGGATGTCACGGATGATGATCCCGAGCGGAAGACTGCGTGCCTGGCTGTGAGGCCCTGGGCGGGTAGTGGAGATCCACTTATTGCCTTTCTTCCCGACCTTCCAGCTCTTTGGAACTGATAATCTTTTCTGGTGTGTCACAAAATCACCTGCCTCACTTCTTAATGCTTGACGCTCTGCGCCCGTCCTTCATTTCCAGTTTTGTGATCATGACGTTTGAGGGATTTACGGGCCTTGGGACTTCGGTACCGTCCACTTTTGTGGAAATAACTCCGTCCACTGTGATTGTGCCGTCCATAAGGGATACGGACTGGACTTTTCCTTCAGTGCCCTTGAAGTCTCCGCGCATGACCTTTACTGTGTCACCAGTGATGACTGCAGCACTTCTTGTGCCGTACTGTTTGGTAAGTCCCTCACTGAGTCTTGCACCCATGTATTTCTGCCTGATATGGAGAGGTGCGGTGTATCTTGCCTTTCTCTGTTTTCTTGGCTGTTTGGATACCATTGCAATCACCTCAGACAATAATGGATGCTGTAGTCCCGATCTTTGGGAACCTCTCAGCTACTTCCCTTGCCACTGGACCTTTTATGTCCGTGCCTTTGGGAATTCCGTCTTCGTCCGTGATTACCATGGCGTTGTCCTCAAAGGACACGTGTAGCCCGTCAGGACGGCGGAATTCCTGCTTCTGGCGAACCACCACTGCGAGGAGAACCTGTTTCCTCATCTCGGGTGTGCCTTTCTTTACAGAGACGACGCACATGTCTCCAATTCCTGCGCAGGGCATTCTGTTTTTGACTCCTCTGTACTTCTTGACAGAGATAATCTCAACAACCTTGGCTCCGGTGTTGTCCACACACGGAATCTTGGCGCCTGCGTTCAGAGCCCTTGGGATGCTTGAGCGTATGCCTTTCATTTGGGCACCTCCGCTTTGACCACCACATAGGACTTGGTCTTGCTGATACGCCTGCATTCTGCGATCGTGACGATATCGCCAACTTTTGCGGAAATGCAAGGCGGGTTGTGTGCGTGAACCTTCGAGCGTCTCTTCTCGTATCTCTGGTATTTCGGCACCATTTTCATGTATTGCCTTTCAATGACTACCGTATTGTCCATCTTGCTGCTGACCACGGTACCCACAAGGATCTGACCTCTTACAGGAAGTGTTCCGTGGAAGGGACAGTATAAGTCTTCACATTCTTCTGATGGCGCCGGTATATTCAATCCAATGTCTCTTGCCATGAGTTTAGCCCCATTTACGTAACTTTTTGATGTTCTTGATCCGATTTTCGGGCTGTGAGAGCAGCAGGTTTCCCTGAATATTTACGAATGTATCGGATCTGCGGCCTTTTTCGGAGAGCTCGGCAGGGATCCGGAAGATAAATTCCGAATCCGCCTTGGGAATCTTCAGTTCCCGGGACTGGGAGTTTTCTACAACAAGCATATTTTTCGTCTCGTTGATGACTCTGCCCCGGATTCCTGTCAATGATGGATTAGTGGAGTAAATCACCTTAATCTCGAGCCCTATCAATTCGTGATAGATAAGGGTCGAAGGCAGGATTTCCACTTTAGATATCATTTAGCTCGTGCTGAATTGTCTTTATACGGGCAATCGTTCTCCTGATCTCTCCGATTCTACCCGGATTGTCAGGAGCTCCGCCCGCAGAGGTAAGAGCTCTTTCCCGGATAAGTTCGTTGCTCAGGTTTTCGAGTTCGTCAGCCCGTTCTTCGATTGTCATAGTCCGGATTTCGTTGGTCCTGAGGATTGCCATTATTCCTTAGCCTCCTTGTGGACCCTTGCCATGGGGTGCCAGTAGTCATAGCTCTCATGCTTGTGCTGCCAGACCCCATTGACCTGTCTTCGGACTTCTTCTGAGCCTTCAACATAGATAAGTTCAGCTTCTTCAAAGTCTTCGGATACCTCAGGCTGGGTTTCTTCCTCAGCTTCTTCAGGTTCTGCGACTTCGACTACCTCTACTGCTTTCTCAGGTGCTGCTGCAGGAGCTTTAGGTTTTGCCGCGATTTCCTTTTTAGGGGCTTCAGCGGGTTTCTCAACCGGTTTCTCTACAGGCTTTTCAGCGGCGGGCTCAGCGACAATCTCGCTTGCTTCCCTAACCCTGAAGGAGTCAGGCAGGACAATGTCAGGTTGAATGATCCTGACTTTGCAGCCAAGGGTTCCGAGCTTTTTAACTGCTACTGCAAACCCTTCGTCTACTACTTCTTGTACAGGGTGTCCGGAATGCTTTACGTGCCCGTTAACGAATTTTTCGACTCTTGACCTTGCTCCGGTAAGCTTTCCGGAGATTACGACTTCACAGCCAAGGGCACCTGCGCTCATGACTGCTCTGAGGGTGTTGTGTCCAGCTTTCCTGAAGTACCAGCCTCTCTCAATGGAAGATGCAAGCCTGGATGCCATCATCTGGGCATTAAGTTCAGGTCTCTTGACTTCCTGAGCGTCAATCTGCGGGTTTTCGAGGTTGTATTTGGTTGCAACGTCACGGGTAAGTTTTCTGATGACCTTCCCGGCTTTCCCGATTACCATTCCCGGCTTTTCGGAGTAAATAATAATCTGGGTGCCCATGGGGGTCCTGTTGAGCTCCATGCCGCCGTATCCAGCCCTGTTCAGCTGTTCTGCAAAATACTCGTCCATGGAGGCTTTAACATACCCGTCATTTACGAACTTTCTCTCTATTGCCATTTAGCGCACCTCGGAGAGGATCATCTCGATGTTTACAGTTTCCGTGTCTTTGGGCGTTGCTCTTCCTCTTGCCCTCGGCATGAACCCATGAATTACTCTTCCGCGCTGAATAGCAGCATGGACGATGTACATGTTTGCAGGTTCAAGGCCCTTGTACTCGGCGTTGCTCTCCGCATTTTTGAGAACCTTTAAGATCTCTTTTGAAGCGCTGATAGGGTATCTCCCTCCAGCCATGGGACCTTTCCTGTGACCGGCCCCTTCGGAGTGTCTCTTGAAGGGTACTGCTTGCTTCAGGGCAATTACGTCCTCAAGGAACTTCCTTGCTTCAGCGGCTTTCATGCCCTTAATCTTGCTACAAACCTCACGGGACTTCTTCGGGGAAATATGAAGTTCAGAACCCATTGATTTAGAGGTAGTTTCAGGGTCTCCATTGATTGAATAGTTTATTCTTGCCATTCCCTTCACCTCATTTCAGCGGTACGAACTTGCTTGAACGGGTTGCTCCCACACCGGCACTGCCGTGGTTAACTTTTGGTCTTGTGGGTGCGAATTCTCCGAAGCGGTGCCCGATCATTTCAGGCTGAAGTTCTACACCTACAAACTGTTTCCCGTTGTGGATTTCGATAGCTGTTCCAATCATTTCTGGAAGGATGATCATGTCCCTGTGATGGGTTCTGACGTTCTTTCCTTCCTTGAAATCGTGCAGGACTTTTTTCTGCCCGTCTGTGAACCCGCGTTTGATGCTCCTGCGCTCTCTGGAAGGCAGAAGTTCTGCAAACTCTTCAAGACTCAGTTCCTGAAGTTCTGAGACGGTTTTCCCGCGGTAGGTGAATTCACCCTTTCTCTTCGGTAACCTTGATGATGATTTTTTTACCATAACGAATACCCCTCATCAGCGCTTCATTCCGGTCCTTCTTGCTGCAATCAGTCCTACCTTTCTTCCTGGTGGGGCGTTTCTGCTAACAGTTGTGGGCTTTCCAGGGTGCTTCCAGGCACCTCCACCGAACGGGTGGTCACGTGGGTTCATAGCAACACCTGAAACCCTTGGGTACTTTGCAGCCCTGGTTTTCATCTTGTGGTACTTTTTCCCGGCTTTGAGCCAGGGCCTGTCCACTCTGCCACCGCCGGCAACAATCCCGACTACTGCCCTGCATTTGGGGTTAAGCCACTTTATGTTACCGGAGGGCATAGCCACTGCAGTCCTGGTTGGTTCGTGAGTCACAACGGTTGCATATACTCCGGAGGAACGGACGAATTTGCCGCCGTCGTTTGGCTTTGATTCGATGTTGCAGATGAAGAAACCTTCAGGCACATTTCCGATAGGTACAATGTTCCCTGGCTTAACCTCGGCATCGTCTCCGCACTCGATGATGTTCCCTACTGCAATGCCTTCGGAAGCAAGAAGGAAAAGTTCCTCTCCGTTTTCAAAGGCAACTTTTGCGATAGGGGCTGAACGGGCAGGGTCGTGCTCGATGTTTATGATTTCTCCCATGATGGAGGTGTTTTCATCCACACGCGGGTGCCTCAGGTCTGCCTTATACTTGTGAGAAGGAGCTCTGTAGGTCGGAGTACCTCTACCCCTATTCTGTGATATGATTCTTTTACCCATGGATCACACCTCACATAAGTCCTATCCGGGTTGCAATCTCATGTGCCGATTCAGGCTCTTCAAATGCAAGGATGGCTTTCTTTGTACCCTTCATTGTGGTCATGGTCCGCACGGATTTTACTTTGAATCCGTACAGCTTCTCAACATCTTCCACGATCTGCTTTTTGTTTGATCTGGTATCAACGATAAACTGAAGCTTGTTTTCATCAAGCAGCATCATCGCTTTTTCAGTAACAAAAGGATAATTGATGGAACTCATTGGAATGCGCCCTCCAGTTTTCCAATTGCAGATTCTGTCCAGACAGTAAGGCGACCTGCGTGTGTACCCGGTGCGAGTACTTCAGTATTCAGTGAGTCTACCGTTACGACGTCTACTCCGGAAAGGTTTCTTGCAGCTTTCTGGATAGGAGAGTTTTCTCCTGCGACAATCAGGACGCTCTTTTTATGCTTGTATTTCCTGCCTCTGAGTTTTCCACGGCCGGCTCTGATGTGCCTTCCGTATTTTGCCCTGAGGACATCCTCATACAGACCAGCAGCTTCAAGGAATTCTATTACCTGCTTTGTCCTTTCGAGGTTTTCAAGAGCATTTTCCGCAACAATCGGAAGTTCAGCTTCAAAGATGTGACCCCTCAGGCTTACAAGGGTAGGGTCAATGGTTGCTGCGATTGCAGAGCGGATTGCATAGCGGCGCTCTTTTGTGTTAACCTTCTCGCTTCTGTCAGTTTCCGGTTTTGGTGGGTGAGCTCTTCTTCCGCCCTTTGCGTGCGGGACTCTTGCAGCCCTGCTGCTGTTTACGAGCCTGGGAATCTGGGATACACCCCTTCCGGAGCCCCAGCCTCTTGCGGAAGTCTCCATGCCTGCGTAGAGGCGGGGACCATAGGGCTGAAGCCTGTTTGCCTGTGCTGCGAGTACTGCCTTTTTAATCAGGTCAGGGCGGTAGTCTGCATCAAACACTGATGGAAGTTCGATTTCCCCGATTACCTTTCCTGTAAGGTCTATGGTTTTTGCTGTAGCCATCTTAGATTACCCCTGCTTGGATTCCCTGCTTATGTACAGGATGTTGGGTTCGCCAAGGTCGGCTTTCTTTGCCCTGATCGGGTCTCTGAGCCTTATAAGCCTCTTGGAAGGTCCTGGAACACTGCCTTTAATCAGCACATAGTCTCCGCGGATAAGGCCATAGTTAATGAACCCGCCTTCAGGAGTGACTTCTGTTCCGTCGGCTCCGATCTTGAGGATGCGCTTGTTAAACTCAGTCCTCTGGTGGTATCCTGTCTGACCCATCTGGGGAACTCTCCAGGAAACGCGAGCCGGGTGGAAGGGACCAAGGGTACCGACCTGCCTGAGGCTTCCCTGACGGGAGTGCTTTCCCTTCTGCAGCTGAATACCCCAGCGCTTTACAGGGCCCTGAGTACCTTTACCTATGGTAATTGCGGCGGTGTCAACAAGTGTTCCGTTCTTGAAAACATCTGTAAAGCTCACAAGGGTACCGAGGATTGACTTTGCGTATTCGAATTTGGTGTTGAGGTCTCTTGCATTGATCCCGGTTTCCATGATATCTGGAACCTTTTTTGGGACACCGGTAAGGCTCTTTGGAAGGGTGTAGGTGACTGATTTGATGTCGCTTACTCTGCCTTCTTCGATCAGTTTCCCGATAGTCTCAAGGGCTTCAGCCTGGTTCTCTGCTGCCGGAATGGGGATCCTGCGTTTGAGTTCAGGATCAAGGTCTGCTGCCCATACCTCGGCAATTGCCTTTTCCCCGGTGCTGTCTTCTGTGTAAGCCCGGATAGCTGCGACCCTGATTGCAGGAGTTTCGAGTACAGTCACCGGTACGGAGATTTCCATACCCTGGGTAAGGCTGTTCTTTATATCATCAACCATGATCACGTGGGTCATACCCACCTTATAACCTGCAAAACTCTGCAGCTTTGGTTCGCCCGTGGCTTCCGGCCAGGCTCTGAACCGTGGAATGTGGCTCTTAGCCCTCTTGCGCGGACTGAATGCAAGGGAACCTCGTTTTGGTCGGTGTATGCTTGCCATATTTCTACTCCGTAAACTTCAATTGAAATACCAGCCCCTCCGGTCGAAACAACACAAGTGACAAAAGAGAAGTGCACTGGATTCCCCGAACGCTACCAGGTGGGGGAGGGATGTCGTTCAGACCTGCCGGCGGAAAGCCTCGAGCAGACCGGAGCTCTGTGCTCCTGGTACCCTACATTCCTTCAGGCATCTGCAGATATTCGGTTCCCTTTTGTTCCTGCCTCAGCAGGAAACATCTGATTTAAGAACCGACCTTACGATCCTGGCAGACCCAAATCCAGGCACTCGGCCCTGATTTGAAACATATAGCAATCTGATTTTGAAACTTCAGTATTCAGTAACCTGATCTGTAACTCAGTAATCTGATTTACTCAGTAACCTGATTTGAAACTTCAGTATTCAGCAACTGCAACCGCGACTCATCGAAAACCTGAACAGTTCCGTGCGATTTTAGACGTCTTCGCGACGCCAAAAGCGGGCGTTTCAAAGCATTGGCCCTTTGACACTCATGTTGATCCGACTTTTCTCACTGGTTTATATTCTATGCAGGAAATTCAACCGTAAAAACGGTAGAAGGCCCTTACTTCCGGAGATTTCCGGGAGTTAGCATTAAGCATCACATTGATCTGATTAAACAGTTCCAAGCACCATAATGCCTGAAACCTCACATCTCTGATGTACTTTGCCTTTAAATAGCACATCTCATATATAAAGCCTTTGCAGGGCATGAGGAATTATAAAAAAGAAGAATCAATGACAGGGGAGAAAAAAATATAATAAATTCTAAAGTTTGGGCCTGTCAAAGATTGTGCCGACGCCCTAATTGCGCCTCGGGATCTCAGGAAATCGCAGATTTTCTGGGAGTTGAACTGCAAGTGCAACAGTACGCGGTCCGTTTCACTCGCTTCGCTCAAGAGGACTAAGCTACAAAATTACAGTCTTTCCGTGCGTTCCGTGTTTCATCTTTTTGAGCTTGGGTCGGAATTCTTGTATATATCCTATATAATACATTGGTGGCAACAAACTCAGGAGTACTGCCTCTATTCAGGACAAACCATTCCTGTCCTGTTTACAGGTTTTCGGGAAGAGACTTAAGGAAGTAGAAACATCTTGAAAATCCGGGGACATCTTGAATCTTTTGGCTTTGTGCCTTCATTCAAAGATTCCAATTCTCCTTTCTCGAAGATTCAGTTAAAATAATAATTGCAGATTTTGGAGTGATTCTCCAAAAACAACAGCAAGAAAAATGCTCTTTTTTTGAAAACATCTGTGGAAGGTCCGTTTAGCCATCCCTGCCGCGACTACAGTCTGGTTCTCCATTATTTTAAGGAAACCTTTCGGTAGTAAGATATATTTTATTTAATATTTTAGTAGGGCTGGCTTGCGTGGTAGTCTGTCATCTTAACTCAATAATCGATTCCGTAAATTCGTAGAAACGAGGTTCAAGCCCGTAGGTCAGAAGAGGCATGGGGTTGTCATTAGTAACCACATTGCTTGCAGTCACATTACCGTCAGCATCCGTGGTCTCTTCATATACATTACAACGCTTCCGACATCAAGCTGGGTTGCTGCAAGAGTTTGGGCAACCTGCACAGAATTCATGTCCAGAGCGATCTGCCCCTCTGCAATCGCAAGGGCCATTTCTCGAATCATGTCCCCAAAGGGAACGTTCAATAGGTCCTGACCGACACTTACTATAGTATTTATTCTTTTTAACTAATCTCTACTGTGTAAAAACTTATCTCATTTAATATCTGCTAATCTTTCTAAATAAACATGGTGTCTATTTTATCAAATTATTATAGAGTGCTGGTCCTGAAATTCCTTACACTTTATTTAATATCAGGGGTTATAAACTTTGAAAGAGAAACATTTATTAATATAAATGGAGAATATTAGTTAAAAATGTAAAAAAGATAATATGAAATAATTTATACTGTTTACAATGAAACAATATACACTTATACAGTCATTAATGAGGATATTTTCTCTCTCTTCATCTTCCCCTGAGATGCTGAAAGGCACTCCAGCGTACAGTAGATTGCCTTTTCCTCGACCTTTTTCAGGACTACAAACTTACTCCCACAAATCGGACAGATTTTTCTTACGTATTCCATTAAATATCACCCACTTGTTTCAATTTCCCGGTTCGATAATGTTTTTTGATAGGCGGCGGCTACGTATTTTATTCCCGGTTAATAAATAAAATACACAGGGGGTTTTTATTACTTATTTGCATATTTCCCAGTGACCTATTATGTCACCACATCATTATATTTTCTGAATTTTACTCCAACCCAACTATTTAATCGTAAATACGATTGTACATAGCTAGATATTTGATGAGTAAATAACTTTAGGAAACATAGTTTCTGAATATTGGTGCCGAAGAAGTGGGGGAGTTCATGGAGAACCTGCAGGGTTTTTCAAAAATGAAATCAACAAAAATTTATTTAATGAATTAGATATAAACCCGCGTATAATATCTTTGAATAGCACGCCAAAAATATGAAAGGCCATTTCACTTACCTTTTTTGTGATTTACTTTATCACTACTTTAGGATAGGAAAGTTGTCTCCTATGAATCTCGAATCTTTTGACTCTGTTTAAATCTAGTGATTTTTGTATTCTTGATTGAAATTCTGAATTAGAAAAAAGAATTAGGCATTTAATCAAAATCAATACTTGAGGTCTAAAGACTTGTGCTGTGACTTGATAAATAAGATGGTTTATTGAGAGTCTGCATGTAATTTACTCCCACAATCATCACATGAGCAGGAGAAAATACGAAGAACATAGGGTAGTATCGATTTTCAACCAAAATATTTGGCAAAGGAATTATTATTTTCCCGTCAACTACCATTTTGACAATTAATTTGTCTATTGCGATGTTCCCTCTTCCCATTCATGGTTAGATTATATCAATTTAATTAAACATTATTGTATCCGACTTTCCGCAAATGTCCTCAAAAATAAAATTATTTTTATTAAATGGCCAACTGTCAAATTATAATTGACCTTTGTTAATGGCAATTCGTTGATTC
>NZ_JJQL01000048.1:0-27268 GCF_000979975.1 Methanosarcina sp. 1.H.A.2.2 | reverse complement strand
AGAAGCCTACAAGTACCTGCCCCAGACCAACTGTGGAGAATGTGGTGAGCCTACATGTATGGCATTTGCTTCCAAGCTGATCGACAGGTCCGGAAAGACTGAAAATTGTCCCCCGCTGGTAAAGGAAAAGAAGTACGCAAAGAAGCTGGCAGAACTCGACAGGCTCCTTGCCCCTGAGATCCGTCAGGTTACCATAGGAGTAGGCGAAAAGGCAGCAAACATCGGTGGGGACGATGTCCTGTACCGCCACAAGCTAACATTCTTCAATAAGACAAAGATGTTCTTCGATGTTTCAGACAACATGGAAGAAGCTGCCCTTATTGAGAGGGTAAATAAGATCGCGGACTTCAAGAAGTTCTATGTAGGTCGCAACCTGCTTCTCGACGGTGTGGCAATAAAAGCCGCTTCAAACGACCCGGCAAAGTTCGCTGCTGCTGTCAAGAAGGTAGCAGAAATAGGCCTGCCTATGATCTTCTGTTCCTTTAACCCCGCAGTCCTGAAGGCAGGACTTGAGGTTGCAAAGGACAAGAACCCACTGCTCTACGCTGCAAACAAGGACAACTGGAAAGAAGTAGGAGAACTCGCCCTTGAGTACAAGGTGCCTGTTGTAGTTTCAGCATTTAATGACCTTGACGCCCTCAAGAGCCTTGCAAAGACTTTCGCAGAAGCAGGTATCAAGGACATTGTGCTCGACCCGGGAACCTACCCAAGCGGCAAAGGCCTGAAGGACACCTTCACCAACTTCCTGAAAATCAGGAGAGCGGGCATTATGGGCGACACCGAGATCGCATATCCGATCATGGCTCTCCCCATCACAGCCTGGATGGCAGGAATTGCAGACCCTGTAAGTGCATCCTACTGGGAAACCGTTATGGCTTCAGTATTCACTATCAGGTACGGAGACATAATGATCCTCCACAGCATGGAGCCTTATTCCACACTGCCTGAAGTGCACCTGGCCGAAACCATCTACACCGACCCGAGGACTCCGGTCTCCGTGGATGGAGGTATGTATAAGGTTGGAGCCCCGGACAAAGACTCTCCGGTATTCTTCACCACAAACTTCGCCCTTACCTACTACACGGTAGAAAGCGATATCTCAGCAAATGGCATAGTATGCTGGCTGCTTGCAGTTGACACCGATGGGATTGGTGTGGAAGCTGCAGTTGCCGGTGGTCAGCTGACTTCCGCAAAGGTAAAGGACGCATTCGAAAAGGCAGGATTCGACCTCAAGACGGACACAAACCACAACACCCTTATCATTCCAGGTCTCTCAGCTCGTCTGCAGGGTGACCTCGAAGATACACTCGGTGCAAATGTTAAGGTTGGTCCAATGGACTCCGGCCGTATCCCTGGCTGGATCGAGAAGAACTGGCCCCCAAAACAATAAGTCCGAATGTAAATTGAATAGTAACTATTCAGGTAGCCCTATGAAGGTTACCTGAATAGTTCAAATTTCTTTCTTTAATAAGTTGTAGAATCTTTCCTTTGCCTCTCTCTCAATCCAGGGCATATGCCCGCATTTTTCCAGCAAAATGAACCTGAAGTCCTTCAAAATTCCGGAAAGGGGTTCTCTTACTCCTTCGAACGGGTGCGGGTCATAGTCTCCGTGGATTGCAATTACCGGGCACATGATTTTAGTTCCCAGTTCAAGGAGCTTGCCACTGCTCCTCAACTCGCTGGCTTCTTCCCATACGCCTTTGAAGGCCTCGTAGCTGCATTCGAGCAGTTCATCTTCATGAGGAAGCGGGTCATAGGAATCCGTTTTTGACATCAACGTTCCAAAGCTGCACAGGGCTTCGTCCCTGTTTTTAGCTGAGGGATCATTAAGGGTTTCTGTAAGGAAGAGGAAGTTTTTCCAATCATCTTTTCCGAGCCGGCTTATCCGTGTATTCATTATGTTTGCGGCATACTTTTCTTCGTAGGGGCCGCTTCCGATTAGAATTAGTTTCTTTATGAATTGCGGGTAGCGAGCTGTGAAGATGAAGCTGAACATTGCACCCCAGGAAAACCCGATTAATGTGATCGGTAGGTCTCCATGACCTTCCAGCACGGCTTTCAGTTCCCGGACCTGACCTTCAAGGGTTGCTTTCGTCTGGAGGGGTTCAAGGATTCCCCGAATGGCAGAGAGTTCCCTGGCAACGGGAGCCATTTCTCCAGGGGCTCCGGGGCCACCATGAATAACTGCTACACTGAAAGGAGCTTTACCGTATTTTCTCAGGTTTTTCATGTATGTATCAGGTTTAAGCTTTTTTGATTTAAAAGCAAATGGGTTTTCAAATTTGAAGAGGATACAAATTTTTTAATAGAGATGATTCCTCTCATAAATTCATTTCGACACAAACCACCAGATAACAGGTAGCATTGTGAGTGCATTTTCGTTTATACAATCTTGACAAGGCAAGTAAATGTTTTGATATTCAGTGCGTCCCAGTAGTTCAGCTCTTAGTATTACCTGGTTGAAGTTGAAACAAACTGGTTATCATAATCAGACTCATTCCAACAGTTGAGATATACCAACCCATTCCTAATAATCCGACAATATTCTGAAACCCCCCAGAGGGAAATTCTGTTTGTGCTAGAATTCCGGGCAGCCAAAAGAGGGAGAGAGTCAAACCTGTGAACACAAGGATGCCACCGATTCCTTTAAAAATACGGGATTTGGCCAGGCTCGATATCAAAGCGATGACGGCGCCTAATATCAAAAAGATATATACAACCATCACAAGACTAACCTCGATATCCTCGATCGTCGTTACCCCGCCTGATAAATTTGTAAAGCGGACAATATCCATTGGCAAAATCTCGAAACGGAAACGATCTGCCTTTATAAGAATTTCGGATTGGAATAATGCAAAATTACTATTTAAAAATGCCAGGGCTACGGAGACAAGGATAATTAGGCTACCAATTCCTCCAAGTATCTGGTTTACCCAAAATTTCCTACAAATTATTTTTGGAGAGCTAAGCTTCGATTGACCAAACCAAAATTCATAAGCAAGAAGTAAACATGTCATAATGAGGAGTGACCCTGGCAGATACCAGAGCCGCCCTACGGTGGTAAAGCAAATTGCCGCTGGTAATAGTACACCAAAAAAAATCGCCAACTTACGATCATTCGTTAGTTTAACATGGTTACGAGCTGAAAGGACAGACAGGAGGGCAATACCGCTCAAGAAAAATGTGATTAATCCCAATACAACTGGGCTTTCTTTATTTCCAATCCATGGCAGGATTTGTGCTCCAATAGACATTTCGATGAGTCCAGCTAAGATTCCGAGGCCACTTCCCAATATACCAGGTTTAATTGCAAGCTTTTCCATCCGTACCACCTCATATAAAATTTAATATGATATAACACATGCCGCTCAGGTTGCTACTCAACGTTACCGTATCCTTGCATGTACAAAAGTATCTTTATTCTAGCGTTGGCCCTAAAAAACGACGGAAGATACCATTCCGGTTGCTTCGGGAAAGTTCGATCAAGCAGAAGGAAATAGCCACCTGTAAAGCTCAGCCCATTACCACTCTAAAGGAATAAGGGTAGGGACTTTTGGAAGGTTCCGGATCTATGACAAATTTATTGATTTTCGATTTTTTGATCTAAAAGTTTACAAAATAAGCCAAACTTATTTATTATTTTAGCATTTCTAATTTAATGTTATGAAAAGCTCTGAGTTATCAACTCCGACAGTATTAAGATTCGGCATATAATTCGGAATACTAACAACCTCTCCAGTTTACGGATGTTTCCCCGGAGTTGAAAGTTTCATGAATAAGCAAAAAGCCATACTGATATTATTATTGCTCATTCCCCTCCTTCTTGTGCTGTGTATCTTCGGCCCTTTCTTATTAATGGGTTTTGTTGACAGTTCCTGGTACTATTCCGAGGACGTTGATATCGGGCCTCTTGATTACAATTTCGCACTCACGAAAGCGGAGAACGCCGGCTATGAAGTGGAAGGTTCCTGGCCCTGGCCCGGAAACTTTTCGGGCTTTGAGTCGGGAGATGTACCGGAGTTAAGGGAACGCTTCGGAGGTGCTGCTCTTGTGGAGAACATCAGGCTTAACTATAACGAGAACTCCGAGCTCATGATCTTCATCTGTGAAGAGGAGGCGGAAGAAGGACAAAAATCCGAAACTGAAGCCAGGACCGGAACCTGTGTAGCCCTCTCGAACTTCAGCCACTCCGACCCCGAGTCCCCCTTACAGCTATCGGAATTTCCGGATGACTTCTGGATGCTTGAAAAAATAAGGCTCCTCTTCGGAATAGATGAAAAAGCCTCGGAAAAGTATCTTGAAGCCCTGAAAAAAGCCTCACAAAACCAGACCTGGGACGCTGAAATATCGGTGAACGAATCTCCGGATTTCCCGGCTGTATATGCCTATCTCAAGGAAAACAGTGATGATTCCACTTACGGGTCCACTGTGAGTGTTTATACGTATCCCATGGCAGGCCTGGGTCCGGATGAAGTCTTTTTAAAGGACGGCAGGCGGCTGGGTTCAGTAAGTTATTTTGTCCCGGAGGCAAAGGTAGTGACTTATGATAAGGGGAACAGGTACATAGTTGAACTCGATGCCTCCGGAAAGGTAAGGCTCGAAATCATAATGCCTCCTGGAAGCAGTGGGGAAACGATACCTGAAGAGGAATACCGGGTGGTTTTCAGGGGAATGTTTGAAGAAATGGGGCTTTCTCCTGCAGCGGTGGGCAGCTTTGAATTTTTCCACAGCTCTTCACGGGTGTGGTGAAAAGCCCTGAAAGAAGAATAGTTCTTCAGAAGGTTCTTCTCCTAAACTGAGGAACTGGACTTCGACCGGAAAGCTCAAAAAATCTACTAAAAATATTTTTGACCCGTACAACCGTATTCACTATACCGAACCTTTCTTGTCACGCTCGACGAAGGAGAGCGGCCTTCTCAAAAAAGACAAAAAATAAGCAAAAAACCAGTAAATAAAAGCTGACAAGTAAAAGAGATTTGATAAGTCTGTGGGCACGCAATAAAAATAGAATGAGTTCTGGCCTGAAAAATGTTTTTTCCCATCTATTTTGTTTTTACTACTTTTTCGAGCTTTTTCTCTTTTAATTCTCTTTTTTCTCTACTTCTTTTTTTGGGCAGAGCCGCCAGACAAGCTGGCGGAGGTTTTCGATATTATAGGAGTTAAAAATCGGTTTCAGGGAGTAAAGTGACTCAATTTTTATTGCTTTTACTTCTTTACTTCCATAGCTTTTTGTCGCTTTACGAACCTGGCTCCCATCTCAAAGGCTTTCTCACAGTCTTTTGGAAACACTTCTTTTCGCCTTTTTGCCTTTTCCTCGGGATCAAAACTGTCTGCCACATACTTTGAATGATCTTCGAACTGGTAGGTATCGGTGCTGTACAGTGATTCGGAATCTCCGAAGATTCTCTTAGCAATATATTCATTCAATTCAATAGTTTTCCTGAGCCCAAACATATCCATGTATTCTTCCTTTACCCCCATAGTGTAGATGAAACCGACAGGGATATTTTTCGGATAGAGCGAAGGCACGCTATTGGAGTAAACGAGATATGGAAATACATAACGTTCCATGAACGATCTCATCTCGCCTGTAGAGTTCCCAAGGTAAATGGGTGATCCCAGGATCACCGCATCCGCCTCTTTCAGCCTCTCCAGCACAGGGGTCAGGTCGTCCTGCATTGCACATTTTCCATAGCTTTTCCCACCCTTTAATTTGCAGGCAAAACAACTTGTGCAGCCTTTAAAGTTGAGGTCATAGAGGTGGATTATTTCTGTTTCTGCACCCTCTGAAGCTGCACCTTCAAGAGCTTTTTCAAGCAGGGTTGCTGTATTCCATTTCTTTCTGGGGCTTCCGTTTATGGCTATTACTTTCATGATCTTGCCTCTTAGTTTCGATTTCTCAGGACTTTCGGATTCTCAGGACCTTCAAATAACGTAATATTACAATTTTCTCCATTATATTATTTGCAGGAATGTTTAAACTTGATAAACGTACTGAAAAACTGAACTAAACTTAGACCCAGATTTCAAAAATATTTAAGAAAAATTCTCAGGAAGGGTGTATCACGGTTCCGACAAACCGTAACCCCATCCTGCACTTCAAATTCAAACGTTCTGGGTAGTTGCGAAGCTGTTTCCTGCAAACGAAGACGACAGCATCTGTCCGGGAAGGTCCATATCAAGTGCCTCTTTCAAGACCTCTTCAATGGTCTCCACCGGTACGAATTGAAGTTCGTTTCTGACATCTTCGGGCACATCTTCAAGATCCCTTTCATTCTCTTTTGGCAGGATTACCTTCTTTATGCCTGCCCTGTGAGCTGCCAGGATTTTCTCTTTTATGCCGCCCACAGGCATTACTGCCCCGCTCAACGTGATTTCCCCTGTCATGGCAATTTTTGGGTCAACTGCTTTGCCGGTAATCAGGGATGTGAGGGCAGTAAATAGAGTCACACCTGCTGACGGGCCGTCCTTTGGGGTTGCACCCGAGGGCACGTGGATGTGAACGTCGCTTGCAGTAAAGTTAAAGCTGTTTGCAGTGTTTGCAAGCCTGGACCTGACAAGGCTCATAGATATCTGCGCAGACTCTTTCATCACATCCCCAAGCTGGCCGGTAAGCGTAAGCTTTCCTTTACCGGGCATGAATGTGCCTTCTATGAAGAGAATTTCTCCTCCGACAGGAGTCCAGGCAAGTCCGGTGACCACGCCGGGAACATTCTCTTTTCGGGCTTCTTCCTGCCGGATCAACTCTTTTCCGAGGGTCTCCTTGAGCATATCCACCTTTATCACATAAGGCAGGTCAGCCTTGCCTGAAACTATCTTTTCGGAAACGAATCTCGAAGCCTTCGCAAGCTGTTTTTGAAGCTGCCTGACTCCTGCTTCACGGGTGTATTTTTCGATGATTACCTTTAAGGCCTCATCTTCAATTTTGAGTTTATCCGCATCAAGACCGTGTTCTTCCAGGGTACTGGGGAGCAGGTGGTCTCTTGCAATTGCAAACTTCTCGTTCTTCGTGTAGCCCGAGATCTCGATCAGCTCCATCCTGTCAAGAAGCGGCGCCGGGATATTTGCCAGGGAGTTGGCAGTGGCAATGAACAATACCTCAGACAGGTCATAGGGGACTTCCAGATAGTGGTCTGAGAATGTGTTGTTCTGTTCGGGGTCAAGGACTTCCAGAAGGGCACTTGCCGGATCTCCTGAGTAGGAAGATGAAAGCTTATCGATTTCATCGAGAACGAATACAGGATTTTTCGTGCCTGCTTTTTTCATGCCCTGTATAATCCTTCCGGGCAGAGCCCCGACGTATGTCCTGCGGTGTCCTCTGATCTCGGCTTCATCTTTGACGCCTCCAAGGCTGATCCGGACATATTTCCTGTCAAGGGCATCTGCAATACTTTTTCCCAGACTTGTTTTGCCAGTGCCCGGAGGTCCCATAAAGACCAGAATCGAACCCTGTTTTTCCTTTTTTAATTTCATTACCGCCAGGTGCTGGATTATTCTCTCCTTGACTTTTTCAAGCCCGTTATGGTTGCTCTCAAGCACACGGCGAGCTTCAGCAATATCGATGCTCTTTTTCTCTTCCGTTACCCAGGGAAGGTCGAGCATGAGGTCCAGATAGTTTCGGAGAACAGGGCTTTCAGGATTATGGCTGCCTCCGGTTTCAAGTTTCTTTAGCTCTGAGAGTGCTTTCTTTCTTGCCTCATCAGGCATCCTGGAATTCTCAATTCTTTCCCGGTATCCCCCTTCACCTGAAACGGAATCTGCGCCTTCATTGAGTTCTTCCTGGATTACCTTCAGCTGCTCTCTAAGCATCGCCTCTCTATGCGACTTGTTTATATTATCGGTAACTTTTTTTGCAATTTCAATCTGGAAATTGATATTCTCTTTGTGCTTCATCAGAATATTAAAAAACGTAAGATATCGTTCCCTGACAGAAACAATCTCCAGAAGGGCCTGCTTTTCTTCAAGTTTTATCGGTATGAATGGCATGACATGTCCCATTATCTGATCAATGGAACCCATCTTCTCGATTGGCCTGGTAAATTTCTCAGAACCCTGGAAACGACTGCTTATCTCATTAATCATCGTTTTTACATTCTCTATCATTTCCGCATGAATATCTTCATCAAGATCCGGAAGATCAGAAATAGGCTCATATGTTGCATAGAACAGTCCGTCCTTCCGGCAGAGAGAGACGGCCTCTACCCTCTTGACGGCCTTCGCAACAACAAGATATCCTTCATCAGCAGGCTGCACAAATACAATCTTAAGCAGATTTCCTGTTTTATACAGATCGTCTTCTGACAGGTCTGAAGGTTTTGTGCCGCTCTTTACTGTCAGCCCGACAGCATACACAGGCTCGGCATTTTTTATATCAGTTGATAGTATTTCCCCGGTAACTTTGTCAGCCAGGAATTTTGCCCGGCTTTTCGGGTAAACAACTACTTCAAAGAGCGGCATTACGATGCTCTCTCTGTTATCATCGGTTTTTTCTGAATTCATTGTCAATCGTCTCAATTATTATGAAGTTGTTATCTCAGTCGTCTCAGTTATTTTCAGTCATCTCAAGAATTATGAAGTTGTTATCACAATCGTCTCAATTATTATGAAGTTGTTATCGCAGTTGTCTCAGTAATTCAAATTATTTAGTTTGGATTAACCTAACTATATACTCTACAAAAAAATTACCATACCTTTTCCAGGATGTTGATAAGCGTGTCTATCTCTTTCTCGTCCAGAGAATCTGCCATTTTTTCAATAACCTTCAACAAAGCGTTTTCTTCGGCACGAGCTATTCTCCGTCCCTTCTCAGTCAGGCGAATGTAAAAGATTCTCCCGTCATCCGAGGACTTTTCTTTGTACACGCACTCCATTTTTAAGAATTTGTTGACCATCTCTGTGATGGTTGGCTTTGAGTTTCTGGTGATCTTAGCAAGCCTGCTAAATGTCACTTCCCCATGTTCATCTATGACCCTCAGATATCCGATCTGTTTTACAGTGATATCCGATAACCCGCATTCAGAGAAGATCTCACAAGAGCACTCGCTTTTGATTTTGACCAGGTTTTCAAAGACTATGAACAAATGCTCTTTTTTCTCAGTCATATCTCGATCAGTACAGTTAGTTAGGTTTTCCCTAATTATATATCTTGTGGTCATGGAAAGTTTAATTTTTCCTTTAATCAATTTGATAGATTGTGATAGATATTGATAGTAAAATTGAGGATAGCCGGCTCGACATCAACCAATAAGAATGATTCAGAGAAAATAACGAAAAAATAACTGAACTCCCTAAATTTCAGCAATAATTGAATATATAGTTAAGTAACTTACTTTACGATACACCTATTTTCTATCCTTTCCTGCTTTTGCCACCTGTTTTTTATTCAGGCATTGTAGGCATCATAAATCTGCCAGACCCATATAATCAGCCATAATGAAATTCCAAATCCTATGAAATGTGCTGGTCCGGTAACCATGAAGGCTATCCAGATGCCAAGTGCTTTGAAAAGATGTCCCTTTACAAGCTGGCCCAGACCGGGTACGAAAAAAGAAAATAGGGCGGGAATTCCGTGTGTTCTTTTGCAACAGTTCATAGAACTTACCTTTTTTAAGAACTTACCTTTATTAAGAACTAATTTTTTTAAAACAATAATGGGAGGGCGGATATAAATAATTTAACCTGGCTGGGTCTTTCTGCTTTAAGTTGATTTCTTAACCTGCACTCAGCCTGGCTGGATTATGAATTTGAGGTTTTTGATTGCATTTTTGAACACTTTCTGGACATCAGGTTAATATGAATCAGTCCATATATATTCTCATTCCTACGTATTACGTTCAAAGTTATAGATTGATAGTTATCAGGGGTAGAATTTATGGAAACAAATAAAGAGCTTAATCCTGATGAAGTTACCACGGAATGGAACAATTCCTATCTTTTCAGCAGCAGGGAAGCTGCCTTAGAAAAGCTTGGGACATTAAAAAATAGCTCGGAAGAAATAAACGAAACTTATCGTCCGGAATTTGAGAAGTTATCCGGGACTGCTTTACTCAGGTATCTGGAAGCCGAAAAAGAGTTTTCAAGATCCATTGATGTTCTCTACACTTATGCATACACTCAACTCAGCAAAAACGTGAATGAGCAGTTCTTCATGTCTCTTCTTGCGGATACTCAGGACCTGCTTACAGAATATAAAAAGGTTAATGCCTTTGCAACCGTGAAACTGACCTCACTCAATAAGGAGGAATGGGTCAGGCTCTTTTCCGAAGAATCCGGGCTTGAGGTATACAGGGCTTATCTTGAAGCGACCTATATCAGGTTTGCAGAGCACAGGCCGGTGGATGAAGCCCAGGCTGTATATCTGGCAGAGATAGAAAATCAGCGCATGAAACTGGAGACTGAGGCCCTTTCCAGAATCACCAATACAGTCACCATGGCAGGAAGCATAACTCTTGAGAACGGGGAAGAGTTCTCAGTAAATTCCCAGTCTTATAATACTCTGCTTTCAACAGACCAGAGCCGGGAAAACAGGATGAGATGTTATGATAAGAGGTTTTATCACCTTATAATCGAATCCGATTCAATGGCTTCTCTCTATGCGGAAAAAGCCCGCCTTGATGACCTTGCTGCAGGACAGCTAAACTACCCGGACTCTTACGAAGCCAGCCTTTACGGCCTTTATCTCACAAAGAATCAGGTTGATGATATGAATACGGTTTTTAAGGAGAGAAAACCCGTATTTGAAGCTTATAATGAGTTCAGGAGGAAAAAGCTCGGGCTTGAAATGCTCAGGCCGTATGACCTTATTTTGCAGTTGACGGGTCAATCTGGTAAAAATTACACCTATACAGCTGCTTTACAGGAGATCCAGAAATCCTATTCCGGGATGGATTCCCGTTTCAACGAAATTTTCTTAAAAACAGTAACCGAAAATTTCATAGACGTATATCCTGCCCCCGAAAATGGAAAACAGCCCGGAGGTTACTGTTACGGCCTCTTTGCTCTGAAGGCTCCGGCCCTGATTTTTATGAACTACAACGGCATTATCAGTGATCAGAAGACTCTTACTCATGAACTCGGGCACGGAATCAACTTCTATCTGATGAGCAATTCCGTGGATTATCTCTACTGCACAGGCCAGATCTATGAAATGGAGGTCCCATCCACGTTCAACGAAGAACTCTTTGTTGATTATGTGGTCGAAAACTCGGATAAGGAAACCGCAGTTGCCGTACTTGCCCAGCATATAGGGGAATACCAGAACTACTTTACCCGCCAGCCCATGATTACGGAATTCGAATATAAGGCCCACCGGTTATGCGCTGAAAAAAGCTATGAAAACGGAACTGTCAGCGGAGCAGAACTTAATGCCCTCTGGACAGCCCTCTCTAAAGAATACAGGAGTGACTCAGTAGAATATTACGCTGAAGATTCTGCGGAATGGACCTACATTAACCACATCTACCTGACAAATAACTACTATACTTTCAACTATGCGATTTCAAAGGCAATAACTCTCGCCCTCTTCAAGCAGTACAGGGAAGACCCGGAAACCTTCAACAAAAACTACATTGCCTACCTTTCTGCGGGTTCGACAATGCCCCCTGAAGAAAAACTCAAGAAATATTTCGGAATCGAAATCAACAGGCAGCTCTTTGAAGATGCCATGGACGTCGTGGAGCTGAGAATTAAGGAACTGAATAAACTGGAAAATGGCTGATGAACCTGAATTTCTCTTAAACCTTTTTTCCCTTTACTTCTTTTTTGGTGGTTCACCAGGAGATACTGAATTCAGAACTGTCTTTCCTGTCCGAAGAACACTTTCCTTGATCTCGGGAGCCTCATTTTAATTCACAGATAAATATAAGCGCCTCCGCCAGCTTGTCTGGCGGCCCTGCAAAAAAAGCAGAAAAGAGAAGCCAAAATGAAAAAAGACTCAAAAAATGTATTTTTCAGGCAGAATTCGATTTTTTCATTTTCTGTTTTTTACGGCTTCTTCGATAGTTTTTCACTTTCGGGTTTTTTCTTCTGTTATATCTTTTTGGGAAAGACCGCTCTCCTGCGTCGAGCGTGACAAAAACGACATGATAAAGTGAATGACGTTGTATGGATTGAGAAATATCTATAAATTAGTCCAATTGAGTGCAGTGAAGCTCATAGCTAAAATCCATAAATTAGTCCGCTTGAGCGAGCGAAGCGAGTGAAACGGACTGCGGACTGTTGCACTTGCAGTGCAACTCCCGGAAAATCTCCGAGTTCCTGAGCAACCTGTTTCTTCATTCAGGCATTGTAGGCATCATAGATCTGTGCGACCCATACAACCATTCCCATTAAAATCCCTATTCCGATAATGCTCATGAATGCGCTGATTAGCAGGGCTGCCCAGACGCCAAGTGCCTTGAACACGTGCCCCTTTACAAGCTGGCCCAGACCGGGGATGAAAAAAGAGAATAGAGCTGGGAAGCCGTGCGTTTGTTTGTAACTCATAAATTTACCCTCCCTTATTTTTAGTAAATATGTTCCCTAAACGATATTATTAGGAATGTTCACTAATTTAATAAATTTAGTTGGTTATTAATATTTCGGACAATAGAACTCTTTATTGAAAGCATGAACTCTTTGAAAAGTAACTGTCCAGAAATTTAGAATAAAGGTCATGTATATTTATACCTCAGTCTCTGAATAGGCTGTCTTGCGGTACATACCCCGATTTTTGAAAAGAAAGCCGTAGCTGTGAAAAGATTAATTACAAGCTTCGAAAAAGGCTTGAAAAAGGCTTATATCCTCAGGACTCGAAAACACCGATACGACTAAACCGAAACTCTCAACGAAAATTATGATCCACAAAAAGCAAACCGAAAAACCCTTTGAATGGGACCCTCCTGCTCCTTCAACAGTCTATATTAAAATCAAAAATCTTCCGTATGAAACCTTCAAAACGCGGCTGAACCAGGGACTGGTTACTACCGAGCTTGACCAGATACGGTACCGTCTGGAGAGGCACATCTACTGCTGCGGGGTCTGTTCAAAATACATAAACGGGTACTGTATAATCACTAACCGAAGGGCTGAGTCCGGATGGATCTGCAAGTCCTTCGTGCCAAAAGAGGAGTTTATATATCTTGATACCAGGCCTGACCGGGAGGATTCGGCAGGGTTCAGATACCTCTCTGAAACCGGGCTTGAAAAGGACATTCCCGGTGGTGGGGGGGAAGACGGAAGTCCGGAAAGCACAGAGGCAGAAGACCTCTATGAAAAAGGAGTGGCTCTTTACAGACAGGGAAGGTTAAGACTCGCGATTCAAGCCTTTGACCGTGTGCTTGAAGAAAAACCTCTGGATTTTGCAGCCATGTTCCGTAAAGGAAATTCCCTGCTGAAACTCAAACGCTATGAGGAAGCTCTCGAGATCTTCAAAAGAGCCTCGGAAATTAGGCCTGATAACGCAGGGCTCTGGGCTAACCTGGGGTTTGCTCTAACAAAGCTTGAGCACTTCCGGGAAGCTCTTGAGGCTTTTGAGAAATCGATTTTCCTGAACCCTGTGCAGAAACACGCCTGGGAAGGCAAGGATGCAGTGCTCGCCCGGATACGCTTTTGTGAAGAGAAACTCAGCGAATCTGAAAAAGCCCTGGAAAGAAATCCTGATGACCCGGATACCCTGTTTGAAATTGGGAAACTCCATCTCAGACTTGGAGAGCAGGAAAAAGCTGTGCAGTCTTTTAAAAAAGCTCTTGAGATAAAACCTGAAAATGCCGAAGCCTGGCAGCTCCGGGGAAAAATTCTCTTTAAAGCCGGTTCGGAAAAGGAGGCACTGCACGCTTTTGAGAAGGCAACCCGTCTGGAGCCCGATCATCCCGAAGCCTGGTATGAAAAGGGAATGGTTTTCCTTAAACTTGGAAATCCGAGGGGAGCAGAAAATGCTTTTAAGATTGCAGCTGACCTCTGGGATAGTAAAGGGCTCAAAACAAAAGCTGAAAGTGCCCGTGAAAAAGTTAAAAGGCTGAGTACCGAGAAAGCATAACCTTTTCTGGACTTTTTTCATTCAACTTCTACTTTTTATGTTTTCTGTTTTTTAATTGTTCTCATACGCTCCCTGATTTCTAAATAATATTAATCGATTAATCAGAGTAGCCTGATCCCTGAAGTTTACAGATATAAGTTTACAGATATAAGTTTACAGATAAGCATGAGTTACATAACGCCGCATCATCCTGTGGCTGTTGAAATAATATGCAACCATACCTATTGAGTTGTTAATCAGTTTAAACCATTCATCTTTGCGGTCGTAATACATGGGGATGATAATGTAGTAGAGTTTGTTGTAAAGGTCATCAAGCTCAGAGAGCCTGGCTTCTTCTACGGAAAGATGTTCTTCGGGCTGGGGTCCTATTGACCAGCCAGTTACCCCTTCGATCCACCCTTCAATCCACCAGCCGTCAAGTATGCTAAAATTTACGACCCCATTATGGGCAGCTTTCATGCCGCTTGTGCCCGAGGCTTCATAAGGGCGAGTTGGAGTGTTCAGCCAGAGGTCAACTCCGGAAACCATTTTAGCGGCCAGGTCCATATCATAATTTTCCAGAAAGACGATCTTGATCTCGTTCCGGAGCGTTTCTATGGTTTTGAAAATATCTCTTATGAGCTGTTTTCCAGCCTCGTCATGCGGATGGGCTTTGCCTGCAAAGATAAGCTGAATCCTGCCTCTCCTGTTTACCTTTCTGAGCCTTTCAAGGTCGGAGAGGATTAAGGTTGCACGTTTATACTCTGTCATACGCCGTGCAAAACCTATTGTCAGGGTCTCATAGTCCATGCCTGCCCCTGTTCTTTTGTTAACCTCATCTATGAGCGCTTTTTTTGCATTCCAGTGAGCTTCCCAGATCTCGTCATCCGGGATTCCTCCGATCCTTACCAGGAGTTCGGGTTCATTTGCCCAGCCCGGAAGATAGCGGTCAAAAAGTTGCCTGAAAAAAGGAGAGGTCCAGGTATAGGAGTGAACACCGTTTGTTATTGCCTGGATTGAATATCCGGGAAAGAGTTCGCTTGAGACCCGGCTGTGCCGTTTTGTGACGCCGTTGACATAGTTGGACAGGTTAAGGGCAAAAAGGCTAGTATTAAAACGGTCTGCCCCTCCAAACCTTCGGAGGATTTCCACCTCGTTTTTATCCCGGATCAGGTCTTCCACAAGCCCGTAATCAAACTTGTCATGCCCTGCTTCCACAGGAGTATGGGTGGTAAAAATACAGAGGTCCTTTACTTTCGTAGGGTCCTTACCATTGCGTTTTAAAAGTTCCAGAGCAAGCAGGCTTGAGTGCCCTTCATTCATATGGTATTTCCGGATCTTAAAGCCAAGTGCCTCAAGCATTCTCACTCCCCCTATCCCGAGCACAATTTCCTGCCTGAGCCTGTAGGGATGTTCACCCCCATAAAGAAAATCGGTGATCCCGCGGTCTTCCCAGGAGTTCCCTTCTACATTGGTATCGAGAAAAATAATGGGTACGCAGCCACCTGTCAGGCTCTTGCAGTTATAGTGCCATGCCTGGATTTTAACGTCCCTGTCCTGAATTTTAACGCTCACTTCCTGCTGCATTTTGGTCATCAAATGTGAAGGGTCCCACTCTTCAGTTTGTTCGGTCTGGCTTCCGGAGGCGTCAAGACTTTGCCTGAAATATCCTTTATTGGTAACCAGAGTTACAGCTACAAGCGGAATATTAAGGTCTGAAGCCGAACGAATCGTATCGCCTGCAAGTACGCCCAGCCCTCCTGCATAGGTCGGGATTTCATTGCGAAGCCCTATTTCCATGGAAAAATAAGCAATTTTCTGTCCTTTCAATACTCCTTGAAAACTATCTTCCATATTGTAAATCCCCCTTTCTTTATCTTAGCACAGGTGCACTTAAAAAAGTCTCTGGTAATCGCCTTTCGTAAATGTTTTTAATAATTATCACTGGAATTATCACTTTATCACTGTAATTATCACTTTATCACTGTAATTATCTCTACTAATTATATTTAGGAAGATGGCTCCAGTGATATATTAAATTGACCTATTGAATTGACTTATAAAGTCAAATCAATCTTTCAATAAACCAGAACTCGTTTCTCAATGACTAATTTTTTTGATAATAGACGGCTGGCAGGATAAGGCAATAAAAGAATTCGTAAAAAAACTTATTTAATATCTCTTACCTGAAACTCCTAACTTCCGAAAAAAAAGCCAAATTAGAGTTTGGTATATATATTTTTCCCCTGGTTTTTATTTTTTCCTGTTAATTGCCATGTTTAGACATTCCATCGGTCAAACATTAATGAGCCTCTGCATCATGATACATCTGGAAGTTCAAACCACAATCTTTTTAATTTATTATGTGTTTCTATGTAGTTATAGCAAAAAGACTAAATATGTGATATTTTCTCATAGCTTCCTGTAAAAGGTTCCTGTATGGAGAATAAGATGGCTAAAGCGGCTTCGAACTCGGCTAAAAACGGAAGTAATGGCAGGCAAAAGTCCTGCAAATATCTCAATGAGATGGCTTTATGCAATGCACTTGAGATGGCAAAGGAGCTTATCTCAGTATTAAATAAAGTTCCTGTTACTGTTTTTCTGTGGCGGCCAGAGAAGTACTGGCCTGCAGAGTTTGTTTCTGAGAATATAAAGCAGTTCGGGTATACGGTAGAAGAATTCACGTCAGGAAAACTTCTATATGGGAACATTGTGCACCCTGACGACCTTGAAAGAGTCGAAAGAGAGCTCTCAAGAAGGATCGAAGAAGACAACGTTGATTTTTCTCAGGAATACCAGATACTGACAAAGTCCGGGGAAGTACGCTGGGTTGATGAAAGAACCTTTATCGAAGCCGATGAGAATGGAGTCGTAAAGTATCTTAAAGGCATAATTCTTGATATTACCGAAAGAAAACGAAAAGAGAAGCTGCTTTATATCCAGAGGGACCTTGGAATTGCTCTGAGCACTTCGACTTACCTGGATGAGACACTTGACAGGCTGCTTGATTCATGCCTTCAGATAGATGAAATCAATGCCGGCGGTATCTATTTGATTGATGAAGAGACCGGCGATATGACTCTTGCCATCCATCGCGGTCTCTCTCCTACCTTTGTCGAGAATGCCTCTTATTATAATGCAAATTCTCCAAATGCCAAGCTCGTTATGATAGGGCAGCCTGTCTATAAACAGCACATAGACCTCCTTCTGACCTCCAGAGATGATGTGCTCCGGCAGGAAAACCTCAGGGCTACGGCAATAATTCCCGTAAAGTCTGAAAAAAAGGTTATTGCCGCCTTTTATCTTTCCTCGAGGATGGAATATGAGCTTTCGGATAGTGTACGCACGGTTATTGAAACCATTGCGACCCAGTTTGGGGTTTTTATTTCACGGATCCGGCTTGAAGAAAAACTAAAAGAATGTGTGAAGAAGCGAAAGGCTTGATTGCTTCTTCCATTTAGACTTCTACCCCTACCTTCCTGTCTTATTCAATTTATTTTATATACAAGAGCCGATTTAGATTTAGTTTTCAGCCCAAAATCCAAAAACACCTCATTTTTCGAAAAAACGGAAATAGGTCTAAAAACGTGCCATCCGGAAAAACGCATGATAAAATAAACTTAGCTGTACCGTTCCTGGTACTGTTGAGTCTCTTTTCCTTTTCTGGAAAGACCAATTCTTCCTTTCCCTGAAGGTTAACTGAAAAGCCGAAGAATACTTATTTTTTCGGTTGCCTATCTCTGATGTTCTTTATAAGTTCGGACCCTGACATAAAGAGCAGCCCATACCGGCGCGGGGGAGTCTTAAAGGTGATCTGGCGTCCCCACCAGCGGTTTTTCGGGCACAGGGGAATCTTGCACCATCCGGTATTCGGCCCTGTGATCCTCACCCTCACCCCTTAAGTTTTGCTCTATTCCCTGCTCTATTCCCTGCTCATTCTTTTAGACATTGATGCTGGCAGGCTTCCTATATGGGTGGGATCAGCGATGCTTTTCGGGCTTGTGTTTTCAATGTAGGTTCATTACCTCTCAGACTTTGTGTGGAGTAAAATTATGCACACGAAGCGATAGCTGCTGGCTGGAAAAAACCCTTAATCTTGATACCTTAATCTTGATAACTATTACTTACCGTACACTTTTATGTGCTCGATTTCCAGATCAAAATCTCCTTTCTGTCCGGCAATCATGAAACCAAAGGATCTGATATCTTCAGGGTTTAGAGGAGCAGCGTTCTCCACTTTCCTGCCTCTGAAGAAGGGAAGGAACTTTCCAAAAGGAATTTCAACATCTATCCACTGCCCTTCCCGGGTTTCAAATATATGCTGGTATAGGAACCCGTCATGATGCCTTTCGGTCTTCATGTTAAGCCTGTAGGTCTTCCCGTCTCCTTTTACCCGGAGAAGGACGCCTTCAAAGGCTTTCAGGTCAAAGGTATCGTTTTTAGAGCGCACAGAAGCGAATCCCAGCAGTTCCTCATTCAGTTCTACCTCCCCTTTAAAGTGGGCCTTTCCTCCGGAATAAACCAGATGGCTTCTTGAAGTCCCGCCCATCACCCTATCGTCCATACTGACCCATTTAAGGGTTTCTGCCGGGTTTTTGAAATCAAAGACAAACATTTTTTTCTTCACTTCTTTATGTTTATTATAATCTTTATGGAATTGCAACTCACCCCTAATATTTGCTTTTTTCGGTCCGGGACAGTTGATATATCGAAAAAATACATCTCATGATCTCGAATATTGATAGGATTTTCCGGAACCTTCGGGGGGTGGAACTGTCCATCACCTGAAGCGCGGAAGGATAAGGGTCGTATCGCTACCTTCTATTGTTTTTGTTCCTGCGTTTTCTTCAAGTACGGCTCTGACATTTAAGGGTACTTCCCTGCAGAAGCATTTTCTAAGGTCCAGCTGAGTCATCAGTTCATGACAATCAAGGCTCATAACGAGGTCTTTATACCCGTCAGAATCAATGTCTCTGTATTCCATAGCATACGGCTCCACTTCCCCTGCCGACTTTACCGAACTTACCTTTACTGAGTTTTCCAGTATTTTTTCAACATCCAGTTCGGCCGATCCCAGGACCGCAATCTTCGTACTTCCCGACTCCATTGTTTTCACACAGTTGACATCTTTGTCAGGATTGACTCTGACTTCCACATCCATAACGTCTGTCTGTCCCTCTCCTCCCTGATCGGAAACATAAGATTCCGAGCTGGCGGCAGGAGATGCTGCGGTGGCTATCAGTAAAAAAATTAAACAGAAACAAGAAATTTTCAAGAATATTGAAATTTTTTGCATATCATAATTCATTGATGGTCTCCCCCTACATTTCTATAATGGATTTCAAAATACATATATTAACAGGAAATTATATTATGCATTGTATGTTTTTGAAAGAGTAGGCTTCAACCCAGCAGGCTGGCTCAGGATAAGAACTGATAATTATAAGCAAAATTTAATAAGCAAAATTTAATAAGCAAAATTTATAAGTTTTGTTTCTATAAATTGTATAGGGAAAACAACCGTGAACAGGGAGGAGAGTTTTTTCCTGTTATGGGATCAGAGGCCTATTGCAGATATGCAGATATCTTGCGGGTTCGAAATATGAGGCTTATCAAAAGCTTATCAAAGGCTTATTAAAAGAAGTTCTACTGAGTAATACTACAAACTGGTGGGGGAAGATGACAGACGAGCTCAAAGAGAAGATTTACGAGTACCTTGCAACTCATTACTACCTTAACCTGGCAACCGTAAGCCCGGAAGGAAAACCAATGGCCCATACTATGGCATATGTTTCCGAAAACGCAACCGTTTATTTTGCGACCAATAAAGACACCCGAAAAGTCCGGAACATAACGAACAACCCGGATGTGGCTTATACGGTTGATGAAGACGAACCTGACTGGTTTGGTATGCAGGCCCTCCAGGTGGAAGGTAAAGCCTCGATAGTGACCGATGAAGGAGATCTTCGGAGAGTCGGAGAAATCATGACAGCAAAATTCCCGATTACTGCTGATATGCCTCCTGATCCCTACACCATCCTGATAAAAGTTGAACCCGAAGTTGTTTATTTCCTGGATTACAGTGTTGAATTCTGGTACAGGGCAAAAGTGGATTTCTAAGAGTCAACTACCCGCTAAATCAAAAGATATAAAGGATTTCCTGCTAAGGGTTTATGAACATTTAAGGGTTAGCTAAAAAACGTATTTTTTGTTTTTCTTTCAAAATCCAAAAAACGATATTTTTTTTTAAATATAATATCCGAAAATGAAAATCCAACAAACAGGAATAAATAAAAAATGTAAAAAAGGTCGTTTTTCAGAAATACTGTTTTCAGAAATACTGTTTTCAGAAATACTGTTTTCAGAAATACTGTTTTCAGAAATACGATTATTCCGGTGGAATCAGCACTTTGTCTATTACGTGGATGACTCCGTTGCTGGCTTCTATGTCCGTTGCAGTGACGTTTGCATCCCCTACTTTTACCCCTTCAGTTGTATCTACTGGGAGTTCGCTTCCTTCAAGCGTTTTTATGGATGTCATGTCCACAACATCAGCAGCCATATACTTTCCGGAGGCCACGTGGTAAGTAAGCACTCTGGTCAGGGCTTCCTTATCTTTGAGCAGGCTGTCGAGCGTACCTGCCGGAAGGGCTGCAAAAGCCTCATCTGTCGGGGCAAAGACCGTGAAGGGACCTTCGCCGCTAAGGGTCTCCTCAAGCCCTGCAGCTTTTATGGCCGTGACAAGAGTTTTGAAAGAACCTGCATCTTCCGCAGTTTGAACGATATTCTTATCCGGCACTGTTTCGGTTTTATTTTCGCCAGCTATATCTTCTGCTTCTTCAGCAATATCTTCTGCTTCTTCAGTTACTTCTTCGACCATTCCACCGGTTTCATTTTCCACTTCCTGTGTCGGGCTTGAACAGCCGGAAGCAAACAGGACCACTGCTATAAGCAATGCTACAATAAGTCCAATTTTCCTGATAATTTTTCCCCCTGTAAAATAAAAATATATATATCAAATCATATACTGCATTGTATATTTTCACATATGATATATGCTAATCTTTATATAACTTTATCTGAGCTTAAACCAAAATAAACGCTTATTTTTAGATTTTGAACTAAAATAAGTGTCTATTTTAAATTTCTGAACTAAAATAAGCGCCTATGTTAAATTTCTGAACTAATATCAGTATTTTTTTGATTTTATTGGATATTTAAGTTATTTTTGAAATTATGAGCTAAAATAGGCATAATTTAAAGTTTATGAGCTAAAATGAGTATCTTTTTGGAATTAATGCTCAAAAAAAGCTTTTTTAACAGGCTGTCTCAAAACTATACGTAATCGTACATTTGGGTAAGAAATATCGGAATGCTTACTTCTTTATAATTAGGTATTACATAAAAAGTATACTTATTAAGAAAACTAATCCCTGTGTTCCACTATGTTCATTACACACTGATGGAGAAACTCAACAAGTTCTGGAGTGATACGATAGTACCAGCTACTATCACTTATGGACTTATTTGCTTCTTTTTCAGATTCTCTTTTCAAAAGCTGGCAAGTGTATGCTATAAGTGTACACTAAAACTGAGAGTTAAAACCCAAAAGATGAGGACAGGGTCAATTTTACGCTCACATACTATGAGACCAGTTTCTTTGGTAGTTTGCCTTAACCACTCTTTGGGAAGCATTTCCCGAAGAGAGTCTTCAAGAGTAGGGGGCGAGGAGACATAGATGCACTAATATTTAGAGAATTAATATAAAAACGCATACTGGAGGGGGTTTCTAACGCTTTACCGATGACGCATGAATTAGTTTTTGTTCATTTTTTATATTTTTTACCCTCACCGAGCTCAACCGGCATCTAAAACAAGCTAAGACCCATAAGATTAAATAACTTTCAACCTTATTTCCCCTGAAATCGGTGCTGGCAAGAGGAGTTCAAAATCATCCAACACCTAAAAATAGATAAAGAATATAGGTTAGAAAAATCAAGCATCTTATATTATTATGGTGCAGACCGGAAATTGTTTACCTTTAAGTTCACCTCATATTTCACCTGATGTTGCATTCAGGCTACCGAAAAGCAGGTGAAAGTCCGATTAATTTAAAAATTCAAAATTGAGGCTTAAAAAGATGCAGTACCAGGCAACAGTAACTATTGAACAGAAAGCAGGCATGCTTGACCCTGAAGGCACCACCGCTAAAAGGGCGCTCGGACACCTTGGATATGCAGTTGAAAGCGTAAAGACCGCAAAACTGTATGAAATAGTGCTCGAAGCCGAATCTGCAGAAGTTGCGGAGCAGAAGGTTGATGAGATGTGCCAGAAGCTTATTGCAAACCCACTCATCCACAACTACACTATAAAGCTCAAGGAACTTAACTGAGGGCTCCCTGCAGGAATAAAGGGATTGAAGAATAAAATCCAGAAGGCTAAATTTTTTGAAAATACTAAAGTAAGGTTGAGGGAAAAAAATGAAGATTGCCATTATTCAGTTCGGAGGCACAAACTGCGACATGGACGTACTTCATGTCCTTAAAGACGTGGTTGGTGTGGATGCCGAAACTGTCTGGTACAAAGACGAAAACCTGACCGGCTTTGACGGAGTCGTTGTTCCGGGCGGCTTTTCCTACGGAGATTACCTCAGAGCAGGGGCGATTGCAGCCCGAACTCCGATTATGGATTCCGTAAAAAAAATCGCAGCCGAAGGAAAACCTGTGCTCGGGATCTGCAATGGTTTCCAGGTGCTGACCGAAGCCCGGCTTCTCGAAGGGGCTCTTACCACAAACGAGTACCCAAAATTCAGGTGCCACGGGGCCAATCTCAGAGTTGAGACCACTGATACTCCCTTTACCTCGAAGTTCAGGAAAGGCGAGGTTATAAGGATGCCCATTGCCCACATGGAAGGCAAGTTCTTTGCTGAAGAACAGACCCTGGCAGACCTTGACGAAAACGAACAGGTTGTTTTCCGTTACGTAGACGAAAAAGGAAGAGCAACGGATAAAGCCAATCCCAACGGCTCCCTGGAAAACATCGCAGGAATAGTAAACGCTTCAAGAAACATTCTCGGCCTCATGCCCCATCCGGAAAGAGCTTCCGAATCGATCCTTGGTTCCGATGACGGCAGGCGGATTTTCGAGTCAATGGCGGATTATATTACTGAGAACTTCTAATCCGCTTTTTATTTTTTATTTATTTGCTTCCCGGCTTTCATGCCTTCACTTTTTTCCGGCTTTATCCAGTTCTTCCTTTATGTTTAGTTCTTCCTTTATGTTTAGTTCTTTTCTTCTGTTTAGTTCTTCTCTTATGTTTTCCACAGTCTTCCAGGACTGCCTGACGATAGCGGGAAACTCTCCGTGGTGTTCTTCTCCCCATTTCAACAGGAAATCTTTTGTCTTCTGGTCCGAAGGATAGCCGCTTCCGAAATCCATGCCCCATTCTTTCTTGAGCTCCTCGATAAGCTCGTCCCTGCGCACTTTTGCAATGATAGAAGCTGCCGAGACTACAGGATACGTTGCATCTGCCTGGTGCATGGAAACGATCTCTATTTTCTTTGCATGGTCAGGACTGGTTTTTGCATACTGCCTGCGAAGGTTTTCGGCAAAGCGTTCGGCTTTTACGTCAGCAGCATCGGCATACACAATATCCGGTTTCAGCTGTTCGAGCACTTTTGCAAAGCAGACAACCATGATCTCGTTCATAGTCATAATTTTCCGGAGCTCGTCAATCTGAGAGGGGCTGATCTCAAGGACGAAAAAGCCGTCTGCATGTTTTTTGATCTGGGCTGCAAGCTGCTCCCTTTTTTTCGGCGTCAGCTTCTTGGAATCCGCAACCCCCAGCACCTTGAGGATATGGGCTTTAGATTCATCGATTTTTACGCCTCCTATGCACATGGGCCCGATTACCGGACCTTTTCCGGCTTCATCAATTCCTGCGATCATCATTCTCGGCTGTCTCCTGATTTGAAGGAAGAAAGTTTTTTTACTTTATAAAAGTAGGTAAAGGTATATTTTTTCAAAGTATTAAACAGGACTCTATAAGAATCCTCTAAAAACAAACCTCCATTGATTTGAACTTAATGGCTTGACACATTTTTGTTTATTCATTTTCAGTTTTCTGCAGCTGATTTGTGTAGAGTTTATAAATGTCTATATTTCGCATAGAGTTCGTCGATCTGCGATTGTCGCACCCTTCGCGGGTGTGTGGATTGAAATGCATAGCCCGCATCATAATACCATGATTCTTAAGAAGGTCGCACCCTTCACGGTGTGTAGATTGAAATATTATAAGTTCCAGAATAAACATTGATAATATAGTCACGCCCACAAGGGTGTGTGGATTGAAATTCTCGGCCTCGAACTTTGAGATCTCCAGGAACCAGTAGCCTTCCCTCAAGACCATTTCACTCTACATGACCTTTATTTTGTTTTTGAACAGCGGGCCGTCGATAACAAAAGTATGGAACTCCCCGTTTTCACCGCAGGGATCGATGGAAGGATTGTGCTTTTTCAGGTCGCATATAAAATTCATCGATCTTTCGGCCCAGCCACTCTTTCCCTAACAACCCGGCTTTGACGCTGAGCAGGATTACCTCAAACCCCGAATCTATGAGACTATTTATGATCTGTTCGGAATTTCTCTGCCAGAGCGGCATTATTAACTCAAGGTCCAGTTCCCCGCAGATCCTGTCTACAAGGTTCTTATGCGTCTCGATATGCCCGAAAACCGCTCCGTCTATTTTCTCCCCGCTATCCCTTAAATCACGGACCACTTTTTTGAATTCCTGTTCATATGAAATAAAGTCCTTATGGATAAGGGGAATTCCAAGAGCTTCAGCCTGTGCATAAAGCAGGTCAGGATTGATGTCATGGGAACCGCGCCTCTGGATTTCTCTGAAGTTCAGGAGGTGGGAGACCTCAAAACCTTCCGAGATTGCCCCGTAACATGCAAGGCAACCATCCTTCCCTCCGGTCCAGGAAACAACCACTCTGCTTTTATCGTTCTTGCCTTTGTCGTTTTTGCTTTTCTCGTTCTTGCTTTTCTCGTTCTTAGTTGAAATGGGATTGTTGCACATCTCCCATACACATGCACAATCTGAAAAAAAACTTTTGTTTTTCACCAGCTCTCTGCCCGAATATTCCTCAAAATCTCCTGAGGCCGGGTCTCTTTCCGTACATCAGCAGGATCAACAGGGAGCCATTTCAACAGGGAGCCATTGATAGTGACCCCGCAAAATATGGGAATAATTCTACTTTTGTCATTAAAATTAGCTTGCTGCATGCAAAAGCCATATAACATTAGGAGATACTGTTTACTCTGAGACTTCGGAGATACTGTTTACTCTGAGACCTTTCAAACACCCCGTAAAACAAAAGCATTAAATCTAAAGTTGAGTATGTTTGGGGTTAAGTTAGCTAGCAACAGATGAGATGAATTCCCCATGCCAGTAATCACCTTGCATTATGAAGACCTTGAGAAACTCACAGGAATAGATAAGGAAACCATCATAAAAAGGGTGCCCATGATAGGGGCCGATATCGAAAGGATTGAAGACGAGTACGTCGATATCGAGTTCTTCCCTGACAGGCCTGACCTTTACAGCGTGGAAGGGGCATCCAGGGCAATGCGGGGTTTTCTGGACCTTGAGACCGGGCTTCCCGAATATGAGATAAAGCCTTACGAGGTATCCATATCTGTCAGTGAGGATATCCTGAAGATCAGGCCCTTCCTCGGGTGTGCGGTTGTAAGGGGAGTAAAATTTACATCCTCTTCCATCAAGTCCCTCATGGACCTGCAGGAAGACCTGCACTGGGGCCTTGGGAGAAACAGGAAAAAAGTTTCCATCGGGGTCCATGACCTTAAAAATGTGAAGGCTCCTTTCCGCTATATGGCAGTAGATCCCGGATTCGAGTTCGTGCCTCTCGATTACACTGAAAAGATGAGCATGACGGAAATCCTGGATAAGCACCCGAAAGGCACAAGGTTTGCCCATCTCGTAAGGGGTTTTGACAAATACCCGATCATCCTGGACGCAAATGACAATGTGCTGTCCTTCCCGCCCATCATCAACGGTACACTTACGTCCGTGACCGAAAGCACAACCGACCTTTTCATTGATGTTACAGGCCTCGGGGGAGCTGTATACACGGCTTTGAATATTGTTGTTACAGCCCTTGCAGAAAGAGGAGGGCAGATCGAGTTTGTAAGGCTAATCCGCCCCGGGGGCGAAGAATTTGTCCTGCCTGACCTTGAGCCCAAAACCCGGCTGCTTACCACAGGCGAAGTAAAATCCCTGATAGGCATGGAACTCTCAGTTGAAGAGATCGTAAAACAGCTTGAGCGGATGCGCTTTGGAGCACGCGCCCTTGATGCGGAAACCGTTGAGGTAAAGGTGCCTGCTTACAGGGCAGACATCCTGCACAACTATGACCTTGTAGAGGACATTGCCAAAGGTTACGGCTATGAGAATATCAAAGTAAGGGTCCCTGAGACCTATACCGCAGGCAAGTCCCACCCGATTTCCCTGATGCGGGCTTCGGTAAACGAAATAATTGTCGGGCTTGGATATTATGAGGTTATGCCTTTTACGCTTACCAGCGAAAAGGTCAACTTTGAAAACATGCGCAGGCAAAAGACCGAGGACGTTACCCACGTGCTCCACCCGATCAGCGAAGACCAGACAATGCTCAGGACAACCGTGCTTCCTAACCTGCTTGAAATCCTTGCCTTAAACCAGCACAGGGAACTCCCGCAGAAAATCTTCGAGTTCGGAGAAGTAGTAAGCAACGAAACAACCGGTCAGCACGTAGCTGCAGTCTCGATCCACCCGCAGGCAAACTTCACCGAGATCTATGAGGTTGTAGACGCCCTCATGAGAGAAATGCTGCTTCCCTACGAGGTAAAAGAGTCCGAAGACCCGGCTTTTCTTGAAGGCAGGCGGGCAGATGTTTATGTCAATGGCAAAAAGCTCGGAGTCTTTGGAGAACTCCACCCCGAAGTAATAAACAACTTCGCGCTCGGATACGCCGTTGTAGGGTTTGAACTTGACCTGAATGACCTTATAGGTAAAAATATTTAATTTAGAAGGTTAATTTTCCTATTTTTAATTAACCTTTTAAATTTTACTTTTTTAACTGATTTTTTTACTTGGGAGCGCAGAGGCACAGCGGAAAGTCCCCTTCCTCGGAGGCATCAGCCGACAGGTGGGGGATGAAAGCGCAGCCTCGCACAGTAGTAAATATAACTTTATAACTTAATAAACTACATTTT